>NZ_CP144906.1:1858125-2167500 GCF_036699995.1 Clostridium beijerinckii
GTTTAGAAGTCTTTACCTTTTTTGAATTCTTGCTATTTTTTCTAAATCTTATATATCCAGTTTCAATAAGTTCATTTTTTATTTCATCAATTTCATTATAGCTTTCAGCATTTAGAATATTAGTAAGTACAGAATTTAAATATTCCATTTCTTCATCATTTTTCTTGAGTTGAACTTTAGCGTATTCCTCAGATGTCTTTAGCTTATTGTATTTTTTATAATAATACTGAACATTTTCAGCAGGTGTTTTGGTTTTATTTAAAGAGATAGTAATATATTCTTCTTGATTTTCGTTATAAAAATTTAGTAAAGTACATTCGCTATCACCTTTTTTTATACTATAAATATATGAAGTTAAAAGATCACCTTTTATTTTAAAAGATTCTTTTTCAGCGCACTCATTAAGAGTTTCATTAAGTATTTTTAATTTCTTATTACATCTATCAATATTTGTATGAATAAGTTTTTGCAAATCAGTAGATTTATTTTGTAATCTATCTTGTTTATCTTTCTTCTCATAAAAGGCATCCATTAATACATTAGGATTATCATATGAAATTGATAGATAATCTTCATTTAGTGAATTTAATTTTAGGGAATAAAAATCTTTTACAATTCCCAATTTATTTGTATACATATTGTAAGAGATGTTTTGATTTAAATTACAAATGAATTTATTAAAATTTTCATAAATTTCACTTATTGTAGGTGAATTATTATGATTTGTAATGTTATAATATAAATCATTAGACAATAGATTACTTATTCCTGTGAAACAATTAAAATAAAATTTATTATCAAAAACAATAGAATTTTTGTTTACAAAAGAAGATAGTTCTTCTAAGGTAGTAGAAAAAGGATTTAATTTAGTAGAAGATGGAGGATAAATAAAATTGACACCAGGATACAATACTCTATAACTATTTATATCAGCAGTTATATGTTTTATTGATTCCATAACTTTATTATCTCTATTTCTAACAAGTGTGATATTAGAGTGTCGTCCCATAATTTCAACTATAAGAGAATATAAACTATCAAATCCTAGTTCGTCTCTATTTTCAATTTCTATTATTAAAATTCTATCGTTATCTTTTTGAGTAAGATTTGTAATTCTACCACCTAGTATGTATTTTCTAAGAACCATTAAATACATAGGAGCTTTAATAGGATTCTCCTTCGTGCTATTTGTTAAATGTATTCTGGCAAACCTAGGGGATGCTGAAATCAAAAGTTTGATATTCTGACGATCTTTTCTTAGAGTCAGAATAATTTCATCTTTTTCAGGTTGATTTATCTTATCTATTTTGGAATTTAATATTGATTTTTCTAAATTATTTACTAAACTATATAGGTAGATACCATCTAATGCCATTTTATGTCATCCTTTCTTAGTGTAACTATAAATAGTATAACATTATAGGCATATAATTATCAATTAATAGCAAAAATGAGAAGAAGGGTGAATCGAATGTATACATAGATGTTATATTAATATAATAAAATTTAGTTTTAACATTGTAATTCTAATTGAGTTTTTGGATTGCTAAAGTACCAAATGTAAACTGATATTAAAAAATATATATTATAAATGGAAAACTAGAATAATAGAATGAAAAAGAGTTAAATATTATAAAAAAATTTAAAAAAAGTATATAGAAAAATTTTTAAATAAGTTATAATTTAAACTTGGTGATATTATTAATGATTAAATACAAAAGTTTAATATTAAATAGTTGACGCTTATGAAATTATACAATTATTAATTATAAGAAATACAGTTATTCAATAGGGGGAATTTAAATGAACTTTTATAAAATGCAAGGGGCAGGAAATGATTTCGTATTTATTGAGGATTTCAATAATGAGATTAAAGATGAATGCTTATTAGCAAAAAAACTTTGTGACAGACATTTTGGCATTGGTGCTGATGGTCTTGTTATTGTTAGAAAATCAGAGATAGCTCATGCTAAAATGGTTATAATAAATGCCGACGGTTCAAGAGCTAATATGTGTGGAAATGCTATAAGATGTTTTGGAAAATATGTTTATGAACATAAAATAGCTACAGGGGATAAATTTTCAGTTGAAACTGGTGATGGAATTAAAGAAATTGAAATAATATTAGAAAATGAAAATGTTAAGTATGTAAGAGTTTATATGGGGAATCCATCTTATAACGGATGCGATATACCTTTAAATAATTTGGAAAGTCTTATAGAAAAAGAAATTACTGTAGATGATAAAAAGTATAAGATGACTACTTTACTACTTGGAGTTCCTCATACAATAATTTTCGAAAGTGATAGAGAATACAATGTTATTCAAGAGGGATCAAAGATAGAAAAATTGGATATATTCGGTGAAGGAAGTAACGTAAATTTTGTGAAAATAGTGGATGATACCCATATAACAGTTAATACATGGGAGAGAGGTGCTGGAGCTACATTAGCTTGTGGAACAGGATGCAGTGCTTCAGTAGTAGTTGCTAAGGATTTGGGATTTGTTAATAAAGATAAAGAAATTTTTGTTAAAGCTCCTGGAGGAGAGTTGATAATAGAAGTTTTAGGTAAAGATGTTTATATGAAAGGCCCTGCAGAAGTGGTTTTCAAGGGTGAACTTTCTTTATAAAATTATAAAAAACGAGGAAATAAAAAATGAATTCATTAGTAAGAAAGTGCTTAAGCATTTTTGCTTTCATTGCAATTCCACTGTTTGTCTTAGGATGTGCATCTAAAAAAGAAGATGCGCCTAATGTGACAGAGGATATCAAGTTAAATATAGGAGCTGTTCTAAAAAGCGAAGACGGTAATTATAAACTATATAATTATGATAATGGTAAGTATGTGGAGACAAAGGAAAATAAGGTTATCATAGATTATGATAAAAGTAGTTCTAATTATATATATGTAGATAGCGGTAAAAATTATATAGTTAATAGCGGACATAGATATGAAATCCAAGATGAAAATTATAGTGGATTAAAATTATCAAAAGGTGGAAATTATATTTCTTACTTTATAGATGATAATGGGCTTAAGTTGAAAATATTCAATACAAATGGAAATAAAGAAATTGAAATGAAATCTAATGTTTCAATATCGGGAACATTATACGACTGGTATGATACAGATACATTGGTTTATTATGGAGTAAGCAATGATGGCGTTAATGGATTATTTACTTATAATATAAAAGAAAATAAAGAAGAGTTGCTTTATAAGATTAATGAAGGCTATTTAGCATTTATAAAATCAAGAGATGACGATGTAGTATTTCTACAATTAACACTGGAAAATAAAAGAGAAGTAATGATGATAAATAAAAAGACAAAAGATGTTAAGCTTCTGACAGATAGCATAGAAGAGATTTCAGATATAATTATAAATAAAGATAAGCTGTATTTTACAGGAAAAGCGTATAATAATATTAATTCTTTATATGAACTAACAGATAACAAGGTAAAAAGATTAGTCTTTGATTTTCCGGGTACTGTAAAAATAGAAAAAGGATTAGAGGCAAGTGAAAATGGAGATGTTTTATTTATAGGTTCTAGTAATGGAGATCTCAAGAAAGAGCAAATTTATACATACACTCAAGATGGTAGCATAAGTGAAATAGGAAATAGTTCATCAGAATATGTTTTTTTAGCATATACGCAGTAATCTAAATTTAGAATTCTTTATCATGTCTTTATATGATGGAGGATTCTTTATTAATATAGAAAAGTATTGACTCTTACCTTACGTAGGGGTATATGCTATTCTTATCATAAAAATAATAATATATATTGCAAAAATAATTTTTCGTCATAATTCTAAAAATATTAAAAGAATTTTAGCTGTAATTGTGAATTGTGAAATGTGCAGCATTATGAATTGAAATATATATATTAAAAAAGGAGATAGTAGAATGGATCTAAAATTACAATATAACTGTAGTAATATAGATTGGGAAGAGGTATCTAGTATACTAGAAAAAGTAGGGATGAGTCATTATGAAGGCGAAATACATAAGAAAGCATTTGAAAATAGTTATGCTGCTGTATTTGCTTTTGATAATGATAAGTTGATTGGTTTTGGACGAGCAATCTCTGATGGAGTTTATCAATCTGCAATTTATGATGTAGCTGTGCTACCTGAATATCAAGGTAAGAGTATAGGAAGTAAGATTGTTAATAAAATCTTAGAAGGCGTTCCTACATGTAATGCTATATTATATGCTTCACCTGGAAAAGAGAAATTTTATGAAAAATTAAATTTTAGAAAGATGAAAACAGGAATGGCTTTTTTCAGAAATTCCATTAAAATGCAAATGAAAGGTTTTATAGAATAATAAAAGAATAAGTAAGAGTTAATGGATAAACTAAAGCTTTAAAGATAATAATATCTTTAGAATTTAAAATTGTTATATAGGAGCGTAGATTAATGAATAAATTTGATAAAGCTATTAACAAAAAGACTAGTGAATTAATAACAAAGAACTTACTTGGGCAAGAAGTTACTGAAGAAGAGTTCAGAAAATTTAAAATTATTGCAAGAGCAATTGTTAGAGAAGAAATGAGAGGAGTTAAGCCAAATAAAAATCCTAAATCATTGTACGGTAAAACATGGAAAGCTGCAAGAAAATATAATGATGTTAAGAAATGAAAAGTATAGTATTAGCATTTAACTCGTTAAGTTATCATAAAATCCTAGGCATTTATTAATGTCTAGGATTTTTAATTTAAACATTTAGTGGTCTCTCTCATTTTGATAATAAGAAAATTACATTATTTGGAATTAAATGAATAATTACTGAGATTTTGGTTCAAAATTTAAAATAGAAACTAAAAAATATAAAATCAGATAGGTGTGTTTAAAATTAAGGAATATGAAATTGAAGATGTAGATTTAGGAACTGCTAAAAATTTAAAAAAAGAAATTTGTGAGAAGTATAGAGTTATTCCAATAAAAGAAAAATTGGACGAGGTAATAGTTTTGTCATATGGAGTAACTGAAGAAGCAAAAGAATATCTAAGATTTATATATAACAAAAACATAGTTATCAAAGAAATCGAAGAGAGAAATTACGAAAGCTTAAAAAATATAATATTTGGTATAGATGATAAATCACTAGAAGAGATATTGATAACTAATGCAATAAAGGTTAATGCTAGCGACATTCATATAGAACCTCAAAATGGCTGTGTTTATGTACGATATAGAATTAATGGTAGTTTAGTTTTGGTGCACAAAATAGATTCTGATGAATATATAACTCTTGCATCGAAGATTAAGCTCAAAGCTAATATGGACATAACTGAAAAAAGAAGACCTCAAGATGGAAAAATAATAGTTAATTATAATAATCTAAAATACGATTTAAGAGTATCTTCAATACCTGTAGTATACGGAGAAAAACTAGTAATTAGAATATTATATTGTGATAACTTTGACTATAATCTTGAGGACTTAGGATTCTCAGAAAGTCAAATTAAACTGATTAGAAAAATAATATCTTTGAAGAATGGACTTATATTAATTAGCGGTCCAACCGGTTCTGGCAAAACTACTACAATCTATACAATATTGAAAGAAATCGATTCCAAAGCTTTAAATATAACGACGTTGGAAGATCCAGTTGAAATAGTTATGCCTAATATCAACCAAATGAGTCTAAATAAAAAATTGGACATAGATTTCTCAAATGGTCTTAGAAGCATATTGAGACAGGACCCAGATGTGATTATGATTGGAGAGATTAGAGATGAAGAGACAGCTAGCATGGCGGTAAGGGCATCGATTACTGGGCATAAAGTATATAGCACTATCCACTGTAAATCAGCAAGGGAAGTTTATATAAGATTAGAGAATATGGGGATTAAACCATATCTATTAAGTGATGCGCTAGTTGGAATAATATCACAAAGATTAGTTAAGATTTTATGTGATAATTGTAAGAAGATAGATGATGAAAATTCAGTGAACGGAAGGATGTTATATAAAAAATGTGGTTGCAAAATGTGTAATTATTCAGGGTATGCAGGAAGACAAATAATCAGTTCAGTTCACTTCTTGCAGGACAATAGTGAAAAAAGGATGATGGATTTATATAAGGATAGCAAATACCTATCAAATGAAAATATGAAGAAGGATTTGGAAGAACTATTACTTCGAGGAAAGATATCTAATAGTGATTATATAGAATTTATAGAAGGGGAAAGATTGAATGAATAGCAATAATTCGGAAAGTTCGACTTATAGGGGATTCAAAAATATAACACATTTTAGCTTTAAAAAAGATATGAGGATTAAGCATAAAACAGATGAAAAACAGTTGGCGCTAATATCAGGAAGTTTGTCACAGATTTATAAGGATGGAATAAGAATAACTGAAGCATTAGATTTAGTAGCAGATATATTATCAAGCAAGATCTATAAGGATAGTTTATATGGAGTTTTAGAGCTGATAAAACAAGGTAGTAGTTTATCGCAAGGATTTTCAGAGTTTAAAGACTTATATCCAGAATTTTTCATAGGAATAATTTCAATTGGCGAGAATACTGGAAAACTATATGAAGTGCTGAAGGGATTAAGTGTCTATTATGATAAATCGCTATTTATTAAGAAAGAAATCAAAAATGCATGTATTTATCCGATGTTTGTATTTATTTCAATGATATTACTCAGTATATTTTTGGTAAACGAAGTGATTCCAAACTTTTTCGAAATCTATAAATCTATGAATGTCAAATTACCAAAAGGGTGCCAAGTTATATATGATATGAGTATTGCTTTTAAGGACAATCATCTGGTTACTGGTGTGGCAATTTTTTCTTGGGGATTAATATTAATAATTCTTATAAAATGTTTATCTAATCAAATTAGCATAAACAAATTAACGAAGATAAGTATCGTAAGATCTTTTTTTGAGTATATAATGGTATTGCTTTTTTCTATAATAACAAGTACTGGAATAAACATTTCACAGGCTCTTAAATATTGTGAAAATAGTATGAGTTTTATGTATTTACGAAATAAAATTACTGAAATAAATTCAAGTATTATCAGCGGGGAAACTTTAACTGAATCTTTAGAGAAAAGCGGTGTCTTTTCAAAATATGCGTTAGCTATTGTAAGGATTAGAGAAGAGGGTGGGACAATAGAAGAAGGTTTTAAAGAATTAGCAAATACTCTAGAATATAGACTTAATGAGAAAATACAAAAATATTTGAAATTGATAAATCCGATTTTCATAATCATGATGGCCGGTTTTATAACTATATTTTTATTGATATTTGTCCTTCCGTTGTTTAATAATCTTCAGGGCGGAATAAGAAAATGAGAAGCAATGGATTCACGTTAATCGAAACGATGGTAAGTGTTTTTATAATAACAATTTTACTTAGTGTAGGAATATCATTAAGTAAATTTGCTCGAAATATATCAAAAAATATGGACAATTCAGAATATATTTATGAGATTCAAAATTTACTTTCATATGGCAAAGCGGTTTGTAGAGAAAAGAATAACTATGGAAAAATAACTGTAAAGGCAAGTAAAAATGAAATTAAATTTATAGATGGTTGGGATAGTATAGAGAAGACTGTATGCATTCCGAAGGAAATAAAAATCATTAGTGGAGACATAAATATATTGGTAACGCCAGATGGAAAAATATCTAGGGGAAATACAATAAAGATAATAGATAATTGCGGCGTAAAGCAGGATATAACGATAGGCGTTGGAGTGGATTTGATTAGTATAAAGAATGGTGAGGCAATATGAAAAAGAAGGGCAGTATATTAATTGAAACATTAGCATCTGCAATGATTTTAACTTTAACTGTTACATTTATTATAAGTACTAGCATAGAAAATTCTAATACACTAAAGGAAAGAATTTTACAAGAAGAAGTCGATAGAGCAATAAGTAATTTGGAAAATGAATTGAAATACAATATATCAAATGAAGAAATACATGAAATGTTAGAAAATAAAATTGGATTTAAATATAATGGTGATTTTAGTAGAGAATTAATATATAAAAATTTAGAGGAATTAGAAGATGGAGAAGACATTAGGTTAAACAAAATAAGTGAGGATGGCATTGACTTAAATTTAGAAATAGTAGCTAATATTAAGATCGGAAAAAATGAAGTGAATGTGGAAAAAAAGTTTACTAAAAGTTGGTGGATGGATGAAGTATAAAATTGGATACGTTTTTAAAAAGAAGAGAGGATTTACTATTATTGAATCATTAGCCTATATTTTTTTAACAACAATGATTTTAGCATCTGGAATAAGTTTGTTTACATCCATGTATAGAGCGTATTTAGAATCAATTCAGTTAAGTATAAAGTATAATAACTATCAAAATTTTTTTATAGATTTAGATAATATTATAAGTGAAGGTGGAATTAAGCAGATAATAGTTAATAATAACCAAATTAAATTTTTAAAGAATGATGAATTCAATAGCATGGATAAAATAATTAAATCTTATGACGGAAAAGTTTTTATAAAATATACAAGAAATGATGTTACACAAACAATAAATACTATGCTTGAAGATATAGACAATCTTGAAATTAAGGGAAAAGGAAAATTAATTTATTTTATACTACATGACAAAGATGGGAGGGAATTTATTAAGTGCATTTGAAGAAAAAAGGAACTGTACTAATAAGTACTATGATAGTGTTATCTTTAATGAGCATTCTAGGATGTTTTATGTTTAAAATGATGAAAAACAACAATGAACTAAGCTGTTTATACAATTTTGATAAAGATAGGTATGATTTGAATTCAAATGAGGAACAAGTGTTAAATAAGTTTATGATAGAGATTAATAAAGAGAAAGTAAATAGTGAGAAACTGAATGAAGATATGTTTTTAGAAAACTTTAATAAAAAAATAGATGATAATATAATCGAATACAATAAAGATAATAATAAACTTCTACTAACAACTTACAAAGAAGATAGTGTAATAAGAAAAAGATCAATTATTTACAGTTTTAAAGGGGAAAAAATAATTTTAATTCCAACATATAATTTTGATGACTATAACAAATAGCATCTATAATAATGTGAATAATTATGAAAGCATTTAGACTAAGAGTAGTTTATAAAAGAGGTATTTAATGAGAAAATCAATAATATTTATTAAAAAAAATTATTGCACATATGATGGGAAAAATTATGATTTTAATGAATTTAGAGAATTAAGTGGTTTATTAACTTCAAATATAAAGGTGGTAATACTTCAAGAAGAATTATTTGTGAGCCATTTTGAGAATGCTGTAAGAAGATGTAAATTATGTAGCTTTGTAGATTCAAAAATCAGAAATGATTTCCCTCAAAATGGAGATATACTATATGATTTTGAGAAAAAGGGAAATGTAATTTCAATATACTCCATAAAAGGGTGTAAGAGAGTTGAAAAAATAGTTGAGAAGGCAATAAATATAGAAATTAAGCCAATTCAGTTTATAATAAAAGATGTTTTAATGAAAATAGTTAGAGATAATAATAGAAATTTTAAAGCACTAATAAAATATGATACATGCTATTACTATGTATCATTTAGGGATAGATTATATCATGATGGATTTATTTCTGAAAATAAACATATTGTTGAAGAAAACCTTTTAAAGAAAGGTGATCTCGAAGAAATATACGTTGATGACAATACGGTTGATATTATTTCAGACAATAATAAATCTAAGGCTAAAAAAGTGAATATAGGAGAATTTATAAATGAAAATATATACGAAAAACAAAGATTTCATTCCAGAAAGATTTTTTAACAAGGTTGAAATGAACACAATTAGAAAGGAGAATAAAGTAATAATATCATTTTTAATTATTAACTTAATTGCTTTTCCGTTTGTAGTTCAAAATATAAGTGAAACTAAAGAAAGTTCTAAATTAAATAGAAATAGTAACCTAGAAGAAGGTAAGATTAAGTTTGAAGATATTAGCATTTGGGTAAAGAATTTAACGAAAGACAATATTGAAGAGGCACACATAACTAATAATGGCGGGGATATAATAGTAAATAATTTAAGTGATATAGATGAGTTAAGTTCCAATGGTTTTATAGAAATACATGATATAAATTTAAATGATAATGAAAAATATAAACTAGGAGTAAGCTTATATGAATAGATTACTCAAGCATATAATTTTAAGCATAATGATAATATTAGCCTTTACGCAAATACTATGTATAAATAATATAAAAAAAGCTAATAATATCAAAGTATACAATCAGCAAAATAAATTTTACGATCATAAAACTTTAAAACAAATTAACAGAGAGTTAGATTGCTTAAATGAAAAGAATATTCTTTCTGCTAATGAAAAAGACGGTAAATGGCATGTGAAAATAAAAATATCTGGTAGTAAAGATGATCTATTAAATGAGCTGCCTAAATTAAAAAATTATGATGTGAATAACTATAGTATAGATAAAAATAAGAACGAAACCTCTATTATATTAGATATAAGCACTAAGGAAAGTGTTTAAAAGGTTATAAAATTATAAAATTTTACTGGAAAATAATCAGAAAGATTGCAATTATCATTGTCTTTTGATAAAATATGAGTGTTATGTCAACGATTAAGTATATTAGCTTAATATTTGAAAAAAAGTTACGCGGTAATTAGGCATATTAAAAAAAATAACAAGTCATTATGATAGTCTGTTTTGTATAGTACTAAAGTAATATATTTACTGAATAATATATTACTTTGATGTAATGTTCTTTATTTAGTAACAAAAAGAATACAGAACATCTTAGAGGTGTTATTTATTATATGTCTTATTTTATAAATTTGGAGGGATCTTTAATGATAACAGCAGGAGATATAAGAAAAGGAACAACGTTTGAATTGGATGGACAAGTATTTACAGTAGTAGAATTTTTACATGTTAAGCCAGGTAAAGGAGCAGCATTCGTAAGAACTAAACTTAGAAATGTAATTTCAGGTGGAGTTACAGATACAACATTCAATCCAACTACAAAATTACAAGAAGCAGTAATCGAAAGAAAAGAAATGCAATATCTTTATTCAGATGGAGAATTATATTACTTCATGGATCAAGAAACATATGAGCAAATTCCTTTAAACTACGAAAAAGTTGAAGATGCAATAAGATTCTTAAAAGAAAATATGTTTGCAACAATAAAATTCTTTAAAGGTGATGCATTCTCAGTAGAAGCTCCAAACTTTGTTGAATTATTAATAACACAATCTGAACCAGGCGTTAAAGGAAACACTGCTACTAATGCAATGAAACCAGCTACACTTGAAACAGGTGCGATAGTTAATGTTCCTATGTTTGTTAATGAAGGTGATGTTATAAGAGTAGACACTAGAACTGGCGAATACATGGAAAGAGTTTAAGCTATATAGTTGCTAAGCGAGAAGCTTAGCAACTTTATTTTATATTTAATCGCAACATTTTTACAAATAAAGAGAAGGAAGTGAAAAGAGATGGAAGAGCTTAGCAAAGAGATTGAAGCTTTAAAAAAGAATTTATCTAAAATAGAAAATAAGGAATATAAAGAATGTTTTGATAATGTATACTCTATTTTAGAAGTTATGAATCAAAGAATAGAAGAGTTGACTGTAAATCAAGAAACATTGGAAGAAAATATTAGATTTATGGATGATGATTTATCAAATATTCAAGATGAACTATTTGAAGAGATGTCTATAGATGAATTAAATGATATGGAAGATGAATATACGGAAATAAACTGTATTCATTGTAATAAACCAATTTTTATTGAACAATCCACCCTAAGCAATAACGAAGAAATTCCATGTCCTTATTGTAAAAAGAATATAAAAGGATAATTGATTATTAAATATATAAATGAAATGGCTATCTTAAAGTTAAATTTAAGGTAGCCATTTTTTTAATTTACATATTTTTATTATAATTCAGTAATATTTTTGGGAGATATTAAATATTAATTAATTAAGAGAACGATGGAGGAGGCAGTGGAGTTTTGATTGGTGAAGAAGAGATAGTGGGAATTTTTCCAACTAAAATAGGTAATTTACTTAAGGATAGACTTAATAAAGAACAGGTATATGAGCTTAGGATTAAAATTGGGAAACCAATTTTGGTTTACTCAAAATATGGAGAAAGTATTATTAATTATATTTCTACAAAGGAAGATATGAAAAGTATTATGCAAAAAGTTTCCAATTATTCATTATATGCCTATGAAGAAGATATAAGGCAAGGATTTATAACAATTAAAGGTGGACATAGGATCGGCATAGCTGGTGAATGTGTAATGGAAAAGGGTGAAGTAAAGACTATACGAAATATTTCATCTGTAAATATAAGAATTTGCAGAGAAGTAATTGGATGTTCAAATAAGGTTATGAAATATATTACATCTGCATATAAAGTTCATAATACTATAATAATTTCTCCACCTAAATGTGGAAAGACAACAATTTTACGAGACATAGCTAGAAATATATCAAGTGGAATGCCATCTTTAGGAGTTACTGGTAAGAAGGTGGCTGTGATAGATGAACGAAGTGAAATAGGAGCCTGCTATTTTGGAATTCCTCAAAGCGATTTAGGAATCAGAACAGATGTATTAGATAACTGTTTAAAAAGAGAAGGGTTAATCATGGCAATTAGAAGTCTTTCTCCGGAAGTACTAATTTGCGATGAAATAGGCACTAAGGGCGATATAGAAGCACTTATTATGGCGTTCAATTCTGGCGTAAATATAATAACAACAATCCATGGTTTTACAATAGAAGATTTATATAAGAGAAGAGTTCTTAGTGATTTATTAGATAATGAGATTTTGGAAAGAGCAATAATATTAAGTAACAGAAATGGAATTGGAACAGTTGAAAATGTGTATAGCATAAAAGGAGGTGAGAGTATGTGCTTAAATTAATTCTTATAGTATGCATATTTATTATAAGCACATATATAGGATTTGCATATGGAGAAACTTTCAAGAAAAGGCAGGAGCAGCTTAAAGAGATATTAAAATCTTTAACAATTCTCCAAAATGATATAGTTTATGGAACAACTCCTTTGCCTGAAGCTTTGGGAAATTTATCACATAAAGTGTGCAAGCCTCTGAGCAATTTTATTGAATCAGTGGTTAATAGATTACTAAAAGGGAATGTAGAAAGCGTATATGAAGCAGCATTAGAGGAGTTTCAAGTGTTAGAAAATGAATTTTATCTTGAACGTGATGACAGAAAGATAATGTCAGATTTTTTTAAGTATCTTGGAGAATCAGGTGTTTATGGACAAGAAAAAATATTCATATTGGCGATTGAAGGAATAAAAATAAATCTAAGTGATGCAGAGGAAAATGCAAAGAAGAATACAAAGCTTTATAGATATCTTGGAGTATGTTTGGGAGCAATGATAATCATATTTATGATATGAGGTCATTATAAATAATTTATAATAGCTAAAATAATTATACTAAATAAGGATTGGAGGAAGATAAATGCATGATATAACTATACTTTTTAAAATTGGAGGAGCTGGGATACTTTTAGTAGTATTAGATAAGGTTCTTACTAGCAGTGGAAAAGGTGAGATTGCAGCTATAACAAATATTGCAGGAGTTGTAATAATTCTGCTTATGATAGTTTCGATCATAGGAGATTTATTTAGTACTGTTAAAACTATGTTTGTAATGTAGGTATGCAGATTATGTTAATAGTAAAAATTGTAGGTATAGCGTTTATAACATTATTTATTATGCTATTATTCAAGCAATCTAAAAATGAATTAAATACATTCCTTGTTCTAACTGCGGGTGCATTAATTCTTCTTATTATGATAGAGCCACTTAGACAAGTTATAGATTTTGTAAAAGAAATTGCAGATAAAGCCAATATTGATATGGTCTATATCGGAATAGTACTCAAGATTTTGGCTATAGCATATATAGCATCATTTTCAAGTGCATTATGTAAGGATGCTAATGCCGATAGTCTTGCAACTCAAATAGATTTATCAGGTAAAATAATGATTTTAGTACTAGCAATTCCGATACTTATGGCAGTATTAAATTCTATATTGCAGATAATGTAGGTGTTTATATATGAAGATGATAAAAAGAGTTACGTTTATAGTATTAATGAGCCTTATGATTAACATATTTATTTCGGCTGTGCCAGGTGATTCTTTTATTGGGTCGAGAACTATTTATGCGGCAGAAGTAAATAATAAAGTTGATATGGAAACAGGTAATAACACAAACTTTTATGATAAGAATAAAAGTAAACAATCTTCTGAAAATGAAGTTAACATAGATGAATTAGGGGGAAGTGCGAAAGAAGAAATTAATTCGCTATATGAATATATAAGCAAAATGAAAACAGATGTTGAGCTCATGAACAATTTAAATCCAGTTGAATATGTCAAAACTTATATCAAAGAAGGTAAAGGGAATCTTTCAATTGATACACTTCTAAAAGCAGCATTAAGCATAATATTTAAAGAAGTGAAAAGTGTATTATCTTTAGTAATATCAATAGTTACAATAGCAATAATATGTTCACTACTAAAAAATCTACAAGATGCATTTTCAGGTGAAAGTATATCCCAAGTAGCATTTTATGCATGCTACGCCTTAATAATAATGGTGTTATCAAAGAGTTTTATAATTTCAATTTCAGTTGCTAAAGATGTAATAAATAATATTTCAGATTTTATGAGTGCGCTTCTCCCTATTCTTGTGACTATGATTTCTCTTGCTGGAGGAATAGCAGCGGCTACTACATTAGATCCTATAGTACTTGGTGCAGTTGTATTTATACCTAAAGTTTATTCCAATGTGATAATTCCAATGATATTAATGGGATTTGTATTAGAATTTGCGAATAACATATCAGCAGAGCATAAAATAAATAATTTGTGTAAGTTGTTTAAGCAGATCATTATATGGTTTCAGGGAATCATAGTAACAATTTTTATAGGATTATTAACGATTAGAGGGATTACATCAACTACGATTGATGCAGTAACACTAAAGACGGCAAAATTCGCTGTAGACAACTTTATTCCTATTGTTGGAAAAGCCTTTTCGGATGCGATTACTTCTGTTGCTGGATATTCACTTATAATAAAAAACGCTATAAGTTCAATAGGGTTAGTTGTAATTATCTTAATTCTCTTACATCCTCTTATTAAGTTAGTTCTTATAGAGTTTATATATAAATTATCAGCAGCATTAATAGAACCAATAAGCGATTCGAGAATAACGAAGTCATTGGAGGCAGCGGGAAGTTCCATGATGCTTATAATATCATGTGTATTAACTGTAAGCTTTATGTTTTTTATATTAATAGGTATCATGGCATCCACTGGTAGGTTTATAGTTGGAGGATAAAATAATATGTTTATGGAAGCTTTAAAAAAATTTGTAATTACCCTTGTGACTGTTCTTATATTTATGAGCGCTGTAGAGATGATTGCTCCTAGTAAGATGAAGAAATATATAAAATTCGTCTTAGGATTAATATTAATAACAATTATATTAAATCCAATTTTGCAATTTGTAGAAGGTGGAGAAAAAAACTTTACAGATGTAATTAATAATTATGAACAAGTGTTTTCAAAAGATAGAGATACAGCTAATTTTGACAGTATAAATACATTAAGCAGAAGTAATAAAGATGATGAGAGAAAAAAAGCATTTGTAGCTAACTTTAATAAAAATTGTGATAACATTTTAAAAAATAATTTCAAGGATATGAATTTTAAGAGCGAAGTTGATTGTGATGTAGATTTTAGTAAGGTAACTATAAATGTAAAGAAACTTAGGATAGGTGTAAGTAGTAATAAAATAAATAAAATAAAAAAAATAGTAATAAGCAAAGGTGCAGATGAAAATAACGAAGGGAAAAATGCAGAATACAGTGAAATAGCCGATTTTGCAAGCAATGAATTAAACATTCCAAAGGAGAAAATAGAAGTATATGGATTAGAGGAGTAGGAGGTATATATATGGATAAAGATAAATTAAAAAAAGAATTTAGCAAAATACTAGAGCAGAAAAAGATGAAGAGCCTTATAGCAGTTTGCATAATACTTGCATTTATCCTGATTGCTATGAATGTATTTTCATCTGGCAACAATAATTTTAGCAGCAATAAACTATCATCTACCGCAGCTAAAACAAATGCAGAAAATGTAGATGATACTAAAATAAATAATGAAGCAGATGAAAAAAATTATGAAGAAAAACAAAAAAATGATTTAAAAAACATATTAAAGAAAATGAATGGAGTTGGTGATGTTGAGGTAATGATGTCTTTTGAAAATGGAGGAGAAAAAGTTCCGGCATATGATAAGAATAATCAAAAGTCAACTACAGAGGAAAATGATACCGAGGGTGGAAAAAGAGTTACAAATCAAGACACAGATGCGTCAAAAACTGTAATGACAACATCTGATGGAAATAATGAACCATTTATTTTGAAAACATATAAGCCTAAAATTACTGGGATAATAATACTTGCAGAAGGTGCTGACAATAGCAAGATAAAATATGGAATAGAACAAGCTGTGTCAAAACTATATAACTTAAGTTTAGATAAGGTTAATGTATATAGCATGAAGAAGTAGCATATAATTTTATAGAAAAAGAATGGGAGGAAGAATATTATGACAAAGAAACAATGTGGGATTATATTTACATTATTAGCATTAATATTATGTGTAGGAATGCTAGCAGCAAAACTTAATAACGGAGGGCTAAACGATCCAACAGATTTAAGCCAGGTTTTATCTACTGATCAATCAAAAACTGAACAAGATACACAGGCTTTAAGTCAACAAAATTATTTTTATGATGCGCGAAGCGAAAGAGATCAACAGGATTCAACTACAATACAAACTTTAAATTCAATAATTTCAGATGCAAATACATCAAAGGAACAAAAGGATCAAGCAACAAAAGAGTTAACACAAAAAACAATGACAAAAGATAGCGAAGGAAGAATAGAATTAAGTATCAAAAATAAAGGTTATGAGGATGCTTTATGTATGTTACAATCAGATAAAGCAACAGTAATTGTTAAATCACCTAATGAACTTCAAGAAAGTGAAACTGTAGCTATACAAGAAATAGTTCAAGAGATATCAAAAATTAAAGACGTAATAATACAAGTACAAAAATAGTATAAAAACCATAATATATTTGTAATGTTAAATTATATTTGATATAATGAACACAAGATTATCATGTTTTGTTATCACAAAACCTAGGAGGTTAAAGTAACATGGAAGATTTAGTTAGAGAAGAAAATATCGGAGTAGTTAAAATTTCTGATGAGGTAGTAAGCGTTATTGCAGGAATTGCTGCTCAGGAGATTGATGGAATATTAGATGCTCAAATGGGTGTTGCAAACAACTTAACAAACATATTTAAAGGTAAAAAGAACACCGCTAAAGCAAGCAAAGTTACTCTAGAAGAAGATAAAGCAATTATAGATATGAACGTATCAGTTGAATATGGTAAGAAAATAATGGAAGTTGTGCCTCAGGTGCAAGATAATGTTAAGAAAACCGTGGAAGCTATGACTGGACTATATGTTGAAGCCGTTAATATCTATGTTCAGAATATTTATATATCAAAAAAGGAAGAAAGTGAATCTAACTAGTTTGATTTTCACCCTCTGAAGCTTTCAGAGGGTGTTTCTATGCTGAAATTAACCAAGGTTTAAAAGAAAGCAAAAGTGTGTATAATGATAAATGTACATAATTAACTATGATACATATTTAGGAGGAATATATGAATAGAAAATTATCAAGAGAAAAGGCTATGGAGTTACTTTTTGGAATGACTTTGAGCAAAGATACAATGGAAGATGCAGTGGAAGCATTTGTAGAGAATTATGAAGGGGATATAAAAGAGATTGACTTAACATATGTAAAACAAGTGTTAATTGGTGTAAACAATAATAAAGAAGCAATTGACAAAGTTATACAAGATAATTTACATAACTGGAAAATTGAAAGAATATCTAAAGTTAATTTAAGCATTTTAAGAATTGCAACATACGAATTATTATATGATAAGGAAGTACCAAGAGGTGTTGCCATAAACGAAGCTTTAGAAATTACAAGAAGATATTCAGATGAAAAAAGTGTATCGTTTATAAATGGAGTACTAGATAAGATTAAGCAGGACTAATTTTAATATACTAATACATTTGAAATACACATGATTTATAATTTAATTATGTTTAGAATATTTGCAATTAAAAATACTTAAAATCATATAAAATAGGATTACAAATTGAAAGTGGGTAGAATGATAAAATGGGGCAAATTATTAATGGTAAAGAAGTTGCATTAAAAGTTAAAGAAGAAATAAAAAATTTTGTTAATAATAGAAAAGAAAAAAATCTTCAAGTTCCTAAAATTGCATCAATATTAGTTGGTAATGATGGTGGATCTATTTATTATATGGGCAGTCAAGAGAAAGTAGCTAATTCTCTTGGAGTTGAGTTTCTAAAATTAACTTTACCAGAAACTTGTAATGACGAAGATGTTATAGCAGAAATACATAAATTAAATGAAGATAATAATATTCATGGAATTATTCTACAGTTGCCACTTCCGAATAATTTTGATGAAAAGAAAATTATTAAACAAATATCTCCTAATAAGGATATTGATTGTCTTACATTTGAGAGTCAAGGAAAACTATATATGGGAGAGCCAAAATTTTTACCTTGTACACCTAATTCAGTAATTACCTTAATTAAAAGTCTAAACATAGATATTGTAGGGAAGAATGTTGTAGTCCTTGGAAGAAGCAATATAGTTGGAAAGCCAGTAGCTCAGCTTTTATTGAATGAAAATGCAACAGTTACAATTTGTCATTCAAAAACTAAGAATCTAAGAGAAGTTTGCAAGAATGCAGATATTTTAGTAGTAGCTATAGGAAGACCAAAATTCATTGATGAAACATACGTAAATGAAAATACGATTGTAATAGATGTTGGAACATCATCTTTTGAGGGTAAAATAACTGGAGATGTAGATTTTGATAAGGTAATAGATAAATGTAGATTTTTAACTCCAGTTCCAGGTGGAGTTGGCTCCTTAACAACTACTTTATTAATAAAAAATGCATGTGAGGCTTTACAGGAAAATGAATATTAAGACTTTAACTGTTTCAGAGGTCACAAATTATATAAAAAGAATGTTAGACAATGACTTTATCTTAAGTAATCTCTCTGTAAAAGGGGAGATTTCTAATTTGAAGTATCATAGTAGTGGTCATATTTACTTTACACTTAAAGATAGTAGTGGCAGGATAAATTGCGTTATGTTTAAAAGTAATGCAGTATTATTAGATTTTCCATTAGAAGAAGGAATGGAAGTTATTATTAAAGGTAGGGCATCAATATACCCTGCCACTGGAAGCTTCCAACTTTATTGTGATGAGATAAGAAAAGAAGGCTTAGGAGATTTATTTATTAAATTTGAGAAACTTAAAGAAAAACTATCTAAAGAAGGATATTTTGATGAAGCATATAAAAAGGAATTACCAAAGTATCCTCAGAGAATAGGAATAGTTACATCGCCAACAGGAGCGGCGATAAGAGATATTATAAATGTTTCAACTAGAAGAAGCAGTCTTGTGGATGTAGTCCTATATCCGGCAAAAGTACAAGGCGCAGGTGCCTACAAGGATATCATTTCTGGAATTAGTTATTTTAATAGAAAGAAATCAGTAGATATAATTATAGTAGGCAGAGGCGGAGGTTCAATAGAGGAATTATGGAATTTTAATGAAGAGGAGTTGGCTAAGGCGATTTTTAACTCTAAAATACCCATAATTTCAGCAGTAGGACATGAGATAGATTTTACGATTTGTGATTTTGTAGCAGATGTCAGGGCAGCAACACCTTCTCAAGGTGCTGAGATTGCTGTTCCACTTAGTGATAATATAAAAGATAGATTACTAGATATTTCAAAGAATTTAGATAAGTATATAAGTGATAGATTAGATACTTGTAGAAATAATTTATCAGGAGCTCAAAGAATTTTAAAGGTTCATTCTCCGATGGCTAAAATATCTAATTCATATTTAGAAGTGGATAGATTACAAGATAGGTTGAATTTTGCAATGAGAACGAAAATTAAAGGAGAAAAGAACAAAGTAGAAAATTTAAATAATTTGCTTTTTGCTCATAATCCAATTAAGGTAATTTCAAAAGGATATGCTATAATAAAAGATAATGAAAATAATATTATTACATCGAAAGAACAGCTAAATGAAGATAAAAATATAGAAGTTATTCTTAAAGATGGTAATATAGAGGGAAAATTCATACCATCAAAATGAGGAGTTTGAGATATGGCTAAAAAAGAAAGTTATGAAGAAATGTTAACTAAACTTCAAGATATATTAAGCAATTTAGAAACAGATGACTTGAATCTTGAGGAATCTATGAAATCTTATGAAGAAGGTGTTAAACTTGTAAATAAGATTTATAAGATTTTAGATTCCTATGAAGCTAAAATTTCTATAATTAAAGATGATAAAGAATTGGAGTTTAGTGAAGAGTATGGAGATAAATAATTTAAAAAAAGATATCAATGAATATTTAGAAAATTATTTTAGTAAAAAAGGAAGTTTTAATAGAATTATATATGATTCATGCAGCTATAGTTTGAATATAGGCGGGAAAAGAATACGACCAATATTGCTTTCGCTAACTTACTATATATACAAAGAAGATTATAGGAAAGTTATGCCAATGGCAGCTGCCATGGAAATGATTCATACATACTCATTGATTCACGATGACCTTCCTTGTATGGATAATGACGATTTAAGAAGAGGAAAACCTACAAATCATATTAAATTTCAGGAAAATATAGCAGTTCTTGCAGGAGATGCTTTATTAAACGAAGCTATGATAATAATGATGGATTATGCGCTAAAAAGTGAAAACAATGCTTTAAGAGCGGCACATGAGATAGCAGTTGCGGCAGGCGCAGAAGGTATGATAGGCGGTCAAGTAGTAGACATTATTTCAGAAGGAAAGAACATATCACAAGATGAGTTAGAATATATGCATGCTAAAAAAACAGGTGCACTTATTAGAGCAGCAATAGTTTCAGGAGCAATTTTAGCTGACGCTCCTGAAGATGATTTGAGATTATTAAGAGAATATGGTGAAAAGCTAGGGCTTGTTTTTCAAATAAAAGATGACATATTGGATGTTATTGGAGATAGTAATGTATTAGGTAAAAATATACATGCAGATGAAGAACATAATAAAACAAATTTTATATCGGCTTTTGGATTAGATAAGTGCAAAGAATTATGTGAAACTTTAACTAAAGAATGCATATCTATTCTTAAGAGTTTGAGTGTTAATTCAGATTGTTTAGTTGAACTTACATATACTCTTTTAAATAGAGAAAATTAATAGAGGGAATGATTGTTATGAACTTACTGGATAAATTGAATTTTCCAGAAGATTTAAAAAAGCTTAATGAAGAAGATTATAAAGTTTTAAGTAGTGAGATTAGAAAATTTTTAATAGATAGTGTCTCTAAAACTGGTGGCCATTTGGCATCTAATTTAGGAGTCGTTGAATTAACATTAAGTTTATTTAAAGCTTTTAGCTTTGATAAAGATAAAATAGTATGGGATGTAGGGCACCAGAGTTATGTTTACAAAATTTTGACTGGAAGAAAAGAAGGATTTAAAAAGCTTAGGAAATATGATGGAATAAGTGGATTTCCTAAGAGAAATGAAAGTAAATATGATTATTTTGATACAGGTCATAGTAGCACTTCAATATCAGCAGCGCTTGGAATTGCAAGGGCAAGAGATTTAAAGAAAGAAAAATATAATGTTATCTCTGTTATAGGTGATGGTGCTCTAACAGGTGGAATGGCAATCGAGGCTCTAAATGATGTTGGATTTAGAAAAACAAAATTAATCATTATATTAAATGATAACCAGATGTCAATTTCAACGAATGTCGGAGGATTATCGCGATATTTAAATAAACTTAGAATAGCACCAGTATATAATAAGTTAAAGACTGATATTCATGCATCTCTAGATAACTCAAATCTAGGTAAAAATATAGCAGGAAAAATATCTAAAGTTAAAGATAGCATAAAACAATTAATAGTTCCATCTATGTTTTTTGAAAACATGGGGGTAAAATATATTGGACCAATCGATGGGCATGATATCGATGCAATGACAGAGGTGTTTATAAAAGCAAAAGAAATAAACGAACCAGTCATAATACATATTTTAACTCAAAAAGGAAAAGGTTATGCGCTAGCAGAAGAAAGCCCAAGTAAGTACCATGCGGTAGGAGCCTTTAATTTAGAAAGCGGTGAATCAAATGCATCGCCAAAGAATAGCTATTCAAAGGCATTCGGAAAGGCGCTAGTAAATCTTGGGACACAAGATGAAAAAATAGTTGCAATTACAGCAGCTATGCCGGAAGGTACAGGACTTAAATGTTTTTCACAGAAATTTAGAGACAGATTCTTTGATGTGGGAATAGCAGAAGAACATGCAGTTACTCTTGCAGCTGGGATGGCGAGTAACGGTTTAAAACCTGTTTTTGCAGTTTATTCAACATTTCTACAAAGAGCATTTGATCAAGTAATTCATGATGTTTGTATTCAAAATCTTCCTGTAGTATTTGCGATAGATAGAGCGGGAATAGTTGGAGAAGACGGTGAAACTCATCAAGGTATTAATGATTTATCCTATTTATCTATGATCCCTAATATACATATAGTTGTACCAAAATGTCTAGAAGAAGTTGATGTTTTATTAAAGTGGGCAATTAGCAAAAATGCGCCAGTTGCAATAAGATATCCAAAGGGTGGAAACATAATTGATACTCTTTCACCAATTAAAGAGGTGGTAGAAGGACAATGGGAAATAGTAAATAGAGGTTCTAAGGTCTGTATTATTGCAACTGGCAGGATGGTTCAACATGCAATGCTTGCAAAAGAATTCCTATATGAGAAAGGATTAAATCCAACGGTTATTAATGCAACATTTGTTAAGCCAATTGATAAAAAATTACTAGAAAATATAAAAAAAGAAGGATATAATGTTTTAACAATAGAGGATAACATTTTAAAAGGTGGATTAGGTTCAGCTGTAAGAGATTATTTAAGTGAAATAGATTATAAAGGAACTATTAGATCACTTGGATATGATGATGAATTTATTCCTCAGGGAAATGTAGAAATCTTGTATAAAACATATAAATTAGATTACGAGAATATAAGCAAGATTGTTATGAAGCTTTATGATTAAAAGGAGAAACAAATGGCGGAAAAAAAAGAAAGACTTGATTTACTTTTAGTAGAAAAGGGCATAATTAATTCTAGAGAAAAAGCAAAAGCTTGCATAATGGAAGGTAAAGTTTATGTTGATGGTCAAAAAGTAGATAAGGCTGGGGAGAAAGTAAGTTCTAATGCTAATATTGAATATCGCGGAGAAACGCTTAAGTATGTTAGCAGAGGTGGGCTTAAATTAGAAAAAGCAATGAAAACTTATAACATATCATTAGAAAATAAAGTGTGTATGGATATAGGTGCATCAACAGGCGGATTCACTGATTGCATGCTTCAAAACGGTGCTTCTAAAGTGTTTTCTGTAGATGTTGGCTATGGACAGTTTGCATGGAAACTTAGAACTGATGAAAGAGTAGTTTGCATGGAAAGAACCAATATAAGATATGTTACTCTAGAAGATATAGGAGAACCTTTAGACTTTGCATCTATAGATGTATCTTTTATATCACTAAAAAAAATAATGCCTGCAACAATAAATTTGCTAAAAGATGATGGAGAAGTTGTTGCGCTTATAAAGCCTCAATTTGAAGCTGGACGCGAAAAAGTAGGAAAAAAAGGTGTTGTAAGAGAGATAAGCACACATAAGGAAGTAGTACATGATATTATAGACTTTCTATTACAGCAAAACTTAAATGTTTTAGGTGTGAGCTTTTCTCCTATTAAAGGGCCAGAAGGAAATAGAGAATATTTAGTGTATTTTACAAAGGATAAAAATAAAACGAGTGATTTTGGAAAAGATGATATAGATGAAGTTGTTGAAAATTCACACATAGAAATTTAACTTCCTTGGAGGGGCTATGAATAATATTGGGATTGCAATTAATCCATCAAAAGATGCAGATAATAAAATATTAAATATGGTTGTAAAAAAGTTTAAGGAAAAGTTTAACTTAAAAAACATTGAAGTTTTTAATTCATTCGATATAGAGGATCAGAATTTAAGAGATATTGATTTACTTATTGTATTGGGTGGAGATGGTACACTCCTTGGAATAGCTAGATCTTTAAACGATAGTTTTAATGCACCTATCTTGGGAATTAATATAGGAAATTTAGGATTTTTGTCAAGTGTAGATATATCAGATATTGATATTGCTCTTGAAAAATTGAAAGATGGAAAATATAAATTTGTTGACAGAATGATGTTAAATTGTAAAGTTGAATCAGATGAGAATAAAGAAGAACTTAAGGCTTTAAATGATGTGGTACTGGCTAGAGGAACTCTTTCAAGAATGGTGAAATTTACGATCTTTGTAGATGGAAAAATATATTCCACATTCAAAGGTGATGGACTTATTATAGCAACACCTACTGGATCTACAGCATATTCATTTTCAGCAGGAGGACCATTTATATATCCAGATTTAGAACTTATAACAATAACTCCTATATGCCCTCATACCAAAAGTATGCAAACTATTGTATTAAAAGGAGACAGTATTATAGAGATATATGCAGACCATGAAGAAGAAAAAATTTATTTGACTGTAGATGGTCAAAAGGCTATTAAAATTAATCATGAAACTTCGGTAAAGGTAAGTAAAAATAAAAAAAGTGTAAAATTACTTGTATTTGATGATTATGATTATTTTAAAGTCTTGAGAAGTAAGATTTTGAATAATTCTAAAGAATGTGATGGTGAGAAACTTTGAAATCAAAAAGGCATACTAAAATATTAGAAATCATAGGCTCAAGAGAAATAGAGACACAAGAAGAGTTGGCAGATGCATTAAAAAAAGAAGGATTTGATGTGACACAAGCTACTGTATCTAGAGATATAAAGAATTTAAAGTTAATAAAAATGCAATCGACTAATGGTAAATCTAAATATGTCGTGTCTACAGGAGAACAAAAAAACATTATTGATAGATTAAGCAATATTTTAGCGAATACAGTACTTTCAGTAGAAAACGTAGATAAAATGGTTGTAATAAAAACTATAACAGGGTCAGCACCGATTACAGCTGAAGCTATTGATAATTTGGAAAGTGCGGATATTGCAGGAACAGTGGCAGGAGACAATACTATTTTCATCTTAGTTAGAAGTTTGGAAAGTGCTGAAGATTTGGTTGATAAAATAAGAAAAAGAATGTCATCATAAATATTAAGGGTGGGATGAAATGCTAATTCAATTAAATATCAAAAATTTTGCGTTGATAGAAGACATGACGATAAATTTTAGTGAAGGGTTTAATATACTTTCAGGAGAAACAGGAGCAGGGAAGTCCATAATGATAGATGCAATCGACTTTGTTCTTGGTGGAAAGTTCTCGAAAAATTTAATAAGAACTGGTGAAGATAGAACATATGTAGAGGCATTATTTTCATTAGAAAAATCAAAAGTTTCTGAGGTTCTGGAAGAATTAGATATTGAGTATGAAGATGTGTTAATAATTTCGAGAGAAAGCCATGCGAGTGGAAAAAACTTGATAAAGGTAAATGGAAAAAGCTTAATTACTTCACAACTTAGAAAAATTAGAGCAAAACTTTTAGATATTCATGGCCAACATGCTAATCAAGAACTTCTACAAAGAAATACTCATATATCATATTTAGATGGATTTATAGGCGATGAGATGATAAATCCAATAGGTAGATTTAGTGATTTAAGGGCAGATTTAATAAAAATAAGAGAAGAAATTAATAGAATTTGTGGCAATCAAGATAGGGAAAAATTATTAGACTATCTTAAATTTCAAATTGAAGACATTGAGAAAGCCAAATTAAAAAAGGATGAAGAAGAAACGTTAAAAGAAGAATATAATATTTTAGCAAATGCTGAAAAAATTAATAATAGTTTATCTATATCATATGGAATACTTAGTGGAAACGAAGAGTTAAATGTGATTGATTCCATATCAAAGATAATGCATGAACTATCTAATGTAGAAAATCATTTTGAAAAGATTAAGAAGAATAAACAATTAATTGAAGAAGCATTTTATACTTTAGAAGAAGCTAGTCGCGAAATTCGTGATATGGCAGAAGAGATTGTTTTTGATCAAGATGCGTTGGAGAAAGTAAATTCTAGAATTTATGAAATAAATACTTACAAGAAGAAATATGCGCCAACAATTCCGGAGATATTAGATTATTATGAAAAAATAAAAAAAGAATATAATGAAATATTAAATTCTGAGCAAATAATAGAAAGTCTTAAGGAAAAAGAGAAAGAAATTCTATCTAAAATGGAAAAGGAAGCTTTAATTCTTCATGAACTAAGAGTAAGAAAAAGTAAATTCTTAGAAGAAAAAATATTAAGAGAACTTACGTTTGTTGGTCTTGAAAAATCAAGAATGGAAATAAGTATAGTTCGTCAAGAAGAGTTTAATGAGAAGGGATTTGATGAGGTTAGTTTTTTAATATCTACAAACCCAGGAGAACCGCTTATGCCACTTGAAAAAGTATTATCAGGTGGAGAACTGTCAAGAATAATGCTGGCTTTAAAATGTGTTTTTGCTGAGAAGGATGAAATACCAACATTAATTTTTGATGAAATAGATACAGGAATAAGTGGAGCAGTTGCACAAAGAGTTGGAGAAAAGATGTATCAACTATCAGATACACATCAAGTTTTATGCATAACTCATTTACCGCAAATTGCTGTATTATCTGATCATCATTATTTTGTTATGAAAAAAGTTAAAGATAACAAAACATTTACAAGGATAAAGATTTTAGAAAAAGAAGAAAAGGAACTTGAGATAAGTAAAATGTTGGCAGGAGACGATGTAACAGAAGCTACATTAAATAATGTTAAGGAAATGATAAAATTAAGTGAACTAAAAAAGCTAGAAATTAAAAAATAAATACATATAGAAAATAAAATTGGTAAAAATAAAACCATGTAATTGCATGGTTTTATTTTTTTATTTTTATAATTTTGGAAATTTATATATAAAGTAAAAGAAATAAAGTTATATACTTTTAAAATTTAGTATAAGCTAAATTTTTTGACTACAATAACAAAGTTCTTATAGGATAAGACTTGAGTGCAGTGGGAAAATTAAAATTAGTAAGTAAAGGAGGAGAGAAATATGAAGAAAAAAATTTTATGTGCTACTAGTTTAATTATGACTCCAATCCTTATTCTAATTTTATTTACCACAATGAGCATAAGGAAATTACCAAGTAAGATTTATACAAGAGATGAAAAGACAGTACAATCAATTGCACCCATAGGAAACACCATAAGTAAGATTGGTAATAACGATAATGAGTATGAGATAAAATTTTTGGGAATGATTCCTCTGAAAGCTGTCGAAGTACAAAAAATTAAAGATTTAGAAATATATCCAGGCGGAAATCCAGTCGGAGTTAGAGTGAATAGTGAAGGCGTGATTATTGTTGGATATTCTGAAATTGAAATCAATAATAAAAAGGAAGAAAGTCCTGGTAAGGCTGCTGGGCTTGAAATTGGTGATGTAATACTAAGAGTAAATGGTGAAAATATGGAGAATTCCATGGATTTATTAAAAACAATTAAAGAATGTGATAATGAAAGTATAAAGGTTGATATTTTAAGAAATGGTGAGAATCTTACAAAAACAATACATCTAAAAAAAGAAAATAATAAAGATTATAAAATAGGATTATGGATAAGAGACTCGACTGCAGGAGTGGGAACAATGACTTTCTTTGATCCAAGTACTAAAAAGTTCGGAGCATTAGGACATCCGATAACAGATGCAGACACAAATGAACCATTTTTAGTAAAGAAAGGAGACTTATTAGAGTCATCTATAATAAGTGTTAGAAAAGGAGAAAAAGGATCTCCAGGTGAATTGAAAGGAATTTTTTTAAAT
Source organism: Clostridium beijerinckii (assembly GCF_036699995.1). Taxonomy (NCBI): domain Bacteria; kingdom Bacillati; phylum Bacillota; class Clostridia; order Eubacteriales; family Clostridiaceae; genus Clostridium; species Clostridium beijerinckii. The sequence goes on from NZ_CP144906.1 coordinate 1,886,302, forward strand.
GAAGAGACACCAACTGGAAATATTGAAAAAAATACTCAAAGTGGAATTTTTGGTGAAATCAAAAATGCTCAAGCATTAAATAATAAAATTAAACCTCTTAAAGTTGGGTTTAGAGATGAAATATCTGTAGGAAAAGCTAAAATAATTACAACAGTAGATGAGAGTGGTCCACAAGAATTCGACATTGAGATTGAAAAGACTTTAAATCAATCTATTCCAGGGTCAAAAAGCATGGTAATAAAAATTACTGATCCAAGGTTGTTACAAAAAACAGGTGGAATTGTTCAAGGAATGAGTGGAAGTCCTATAATTCAAAATGATAAAATAGTTGGAGCGGTCACTCACGTACTAATAAATAAACCTGATACTGGCTATGGTATTTATATAGAATGGATGCTTCAAGAGGCAGGAATAATAAAATAAAAACAAATGATGATAGGTAGCGTATTTAAAAATCGCTACCTATCATCATTTGCTTTCGTTTTGAGTTTGATATAAAATTATTTGAATTTATGGAATATAAAATTAACAAAGGAAAATATAGTATTGATTTATGGCGCTATATCATATAAAATTACATAATTTTAAAATAATTATTAATATATAATTTCGATATAGATTGTAGAAAAAGGAATATAATTATATAATAAATATGTATTCACTTAATAATTGAGAATTTAGGAAATATATAGTTACATTTTTACTTAAAAAAATACTTTAAAAGTATTTTGTCAGAACCTATTTACTTTCTGAGAAAAAAAGTGTATAATTTACAAATAGTGGAAGATGATAAAGTAATATTAATCGGACTTAAGAGATATTTATGTAAAAGTGAATATATTAATAGAAAAATTACTAGTGTAAATGTAGACGTACATACCCTATTAATGTCAAAGGATCTTACAATAATTTGTAGAAGTAATATATTGTGTTATATTGTACAATAATGGAACTATTTAATAAGATATGGTTATAGGGGTTAAATAATATATTAAAATACAAACATAATAAAAGAATGGACAAAAGGAGAGAAAAAATATGGAAGATTCAAAAATATCTGTACTAATTGCTGATGATAACAAAGAATTTTGCAGTATATTAAATGATTATCTACTTAATCAAAAAGATATAGTTGTCACAGGAATTGCAAAAGATGGTAGAGAGGCTTTGGAGTTAATAGTAGAAAGAAAGCCTGATTTAGTTATTCTTGATATAATAATGCCACATTTAGATGGATTAGGTGTTTTAGAAAAATTAAATACAATGCAATTGGAAAAGGTTCCAAGAATAATAATATTATCAGCAGTAGGTCAAGATAAGATTACTCAACAGGCAATAACTCTTGGTGCGGATTATTATACTGTAAAACCTTTTGACATGGAAGTATTCACAAAAAGAATCAGAGAAATGTTTAATAGCTCTGCTGCAGTTCAAGAAACAAACATGAGAAATTCGTATGCATCATCAATGATATCTACTCCAAGTGAAAATAAAACAAAGGCACCTATTGATTTAGAAACAGAAATAACTAATATAATACATGAAGTTGGAGTGCCAGCTCATATTAAAGGTTACATGTATTTAAGAGAAGCTATAACAATGGTTGTTAACGATATGGAATTATTATCAGCAGTAACTAAAGAGTTATATCCTTCAATAGCTAAGAAGTACAATACAACAGCTTCAAGAGTTGAAAGAGCAATAAGACATGCAATAGAAGTAGCGTGGGGAAGAGGTCAAATTGAGGCTATTAACAGGTTATTTGGATATACAGTGCATAATGATAAAGGCAAGCCAACAAATAGTGAATTTATAGCTATAATAGCTGATAAATTAAGACTTAAAAATAAAGTGTCTTAGTAAGCATTTAATTAAGTTGAAAAGCTAAGTTGAATATTGCAAAAAAATGGTTTCTATCTATATTTTAATAGCGACTAATAGTTTTTGTGAAAATTAATATTCTAACATTATATATGACTAATGCCTTCTATTAGTTAGGTGTAGCAATCTAACTAATAGAAGGTTGTTTTGGTTGCAAAAGCAAAAGAATTATAGAGGAAAGCAACCTAAATTAACCATCCTTTTTAAGTAGAAAATTTGAAGCGGACATGTTATAATTAAAGTGTTAGAATTTAAGATATAGAAAGACAGAGGATTAAAGTGTATGGAAATAAAAATTAATATTCCAGTATTAAAAATATTAGCGATAACTATTTCGGGAATATTGGGTTATATAACTGGAATAATAGTATATAAATAGATATGATATTTTAGACTAAGGAGATATAAATATTCTTTGGTCTTTTTTTATGTAAAAAAATAAATTAACTAACAATAAAGTAATGGGATTTCAAAAGTGGATTATAGCATATGAAAGTACAATTATATGGTATACAAGTGGTAAGAAAAAGAGAATAAGTATATTTTTATTAAAAAATATATTACAATAGTAAATTATTAACGACATAAAAACCTACACAATGTTATAAGTTTACAATTCATCGTGTATAAAAAAGAGAAAATGATGCTTTTAGTGCTGAAAAATGTGGAAATAAAAGTTAAAATAAAGACGATATAAAGAAGGTATTTGTATAAGAATGTAGAAATATATGGTTAGGTGAAAGAGATTTGATATTTATAAGTATATCGAGTCAATTTAACTAAAATTATATTATGGAGGTATTATAAAAAAGAGAATCAACTTGAGAATAATTTGTGCATTAATGAAGGGTGGTTTTTTATGGAATTTAATTGGGATAAGAAGTGGTCAGTAGGTATTGATAAAATAGATCATCAACACAAAGAATTGTTTGATAGAATTAATAAGTTAGTAATTGCGATGAGAGAGGGAAAAGGAAAAGATGAGGTTATAGAGACTTTAAGCTTTCTAGAAGAGTACGTTATTAAGCATTTTAATGATGAAGAAGAGATGCAAAGAAAGAGTAATTATCCTAAATACGATATTCAACATAAGCAACATGAAGAATTCAAAGAGGAGCTTAGAGAATTAAGAAAAGTTTTTGAAAAAGCTGGTGTCTCAGCATTATTCGTTATAAATGTACAACAAAAGATGTCCAGTTGGTGGAGAAAGCATATTAGAGAATTGGATCGGGATCTAGGAGGATTCTTAATAGAAAGTTCTAAATAGTACTGTTTACTAAAGATATGATGGAATATAATTATATTAAAAGATAAAAAATCTTAATCGTTTTAATTTGGCAAATTATTAAGAAAAATCAATGAAAAGGATAGCTTATTTGGAAATATAAGCTATCCTAAAATTGGTTTATGATATTTTTTTGAGGTAAAAAAATAATGAAAATTGTTTTATATTGGGAAATAGCAATAACACAATTTTATTAATAAAAATCTTATACAAAATAACATAAATACTGTAGATTGGAAAAAGGGATTTTATATAATCTTATAGAATATTTTTAGTTATAGAAAAGGGGTGAGGGTATGAGAGAAGTAAAAGACGAAAAGCTAACAAAGGATCAACAAAAAGAAGCATTAAAAAGCGCTATAACAATGATAGTAGAAAACTATAAGATGTTACTAATAAGTAATAATAATATATCAGGCCTAGAGAAACAAAAATTATACGGTGATCTTGAACATAGTGTGGCAGCAATAGAATTTATAACACAATGTAAGCTTGATAAAGGCGTATTATGGGAAGGAATATGAAACTAATCTAAATAATTAAAATATGTATAATGTTATTAAAGTATAATTAGTGTAGCGTAAAAAATATTTCACGCAACAAAAAGAATAGTTCACTAGGGTGAAATGAACTATTCTTATATGGGTCATAGTATTTTTTATAGGAGTAAAATAATGTTTTATCTTGTTTCAAGTAATATTATAAATATATATTGTGGCAATATTATGACAACTATAAAAAAACTAATATTAAAATTTCAGCAATAATATTTAAAAAAATTGTATAGAATTGTTGACAAAACTCATGAATATATGATATTTTTGTAAAAGCATACTTTTAATTTAGTTCAGAGAAGCTAAGAAGGGGGAACATATGATGAATAATAAATCATTAAAAAGTGAAAAAAATTTTATAGATGTAAAAGAGAAAGTTTCTTTAAAGAGAGCAATTCCATTAAGTATCCAACATTTGTTTGCAATGTTTGGAGCTTCAGTCTTAGTACCACTTATTTTTAAAATTGATCCGACAACAGTGCTATTTTTTAATGGTATTGGTACATTACTTTATGCCTTTATTACTAAAAAAAGTATTCCAGCTTATTTAGGATCAAGTTTTGCCTTTATATCACCAGTATTACTTTTATATAGTCAAGGATATGATTTTCAGACTATACAAGGCGGTTTTGTATTTGTAGGTATATCATTTTCAATAATAGCGATTATTGTTGGCTACACAGGTATGGGATGGATAAATAAATTATTTCCACCAGCTGCCATGGGATCAATAATAACAATTATAGGTTTAGAATTGGCTAGTAATGCAGCAGATCAAGCAGGTTTTCCGGTTGGATTAAGTAATTCTCCAACTTTAAACATAACATGGGTAATTGTTTCTATGGTTACTTTAGCTACAGTGATTTTATGTAATATCTTATTAAAAGGATTCTTGAAAGTTATACCTATATTAATAGGAGTGGTAGTTGGATACATTACAGCATTCTTTATGGGATTAGTAGATTTTAGTACTATAAATAATGCAAATTATTTTGTTTTACCTAATATAAAGGTTGCACATTTCAGTTTAAATGCAATTTTAACTATACTACCTGCAACATTTGTAGTAATTGCAGAACATGTTGGTCATTTAAAAGTTACTAGCAGCATTGTTGGAAGAGACTTATCAAAAGATCCTGGACTTCATAGATCTTTACTTGGAGACGGGCTATCAACTATCATTTCGGGAATGTTTGGTTCTGTACCAACAACAACTTATGGTGAAAATATAGGAGTTTTAGCTCTAACTAAAGTGTATAGTGTATATGTAATATGTGGGGCCGGTTTAGTATCAATTTTGCTAGGGTTTTCTGGGAAAATGTCAGCACTTATTAGCACAATTCCAACACCTGTTATTGGAGGAATAAGTTTCTTATTATTTGGAACTATTGCAACTTCAGGATTAAGAACTTTTATTGAAGAAAAAGTTGATTTTTCTAAATCAAGAAATTTAATATTAACTTCAGTAATATTCATAGTAGGATTGAGTGGAATAAAATTAACTTTAGGAACTATTGAACTTAAAGGAATGGGACTAGCAACAGTAGTTGCTATGGTGTTAAGCATAAGCTTTATGATATTTGATAAATTAGGTATAATGAACGAAGCAGAATAAGACAAAAGTTTATAAATAAGTAAATTAATTATAAGAATGCTGTTAGTATTAATAAATACTAATAGCATTTTTTTATTTTAAAGAAAAGGAGTATAAAATTAAAGAAAGTAGATATATTTAACTATTTATATTTTTATAGTTAATTTATGAATATATAAGAGTATTAAAAGAGAAACTATGTATGAAGATAAATGTATAGGAGGAATACAAATGAAATTAAAAAAATACATAAAGGTATTAAGTTATTTTATTATTTTTAACGTAATTATGAGTTTTGCTTTCATTGGAGCTGATGCTAATACTGTGAAAATAACTACTGATAAGGAGCCATTATATACAGTTGAGTACGATGGCTATGATCTTACAGCGAGAAGAATAAGAGTTGCTGGAAGCAATAATATTGCATATTGCTTAGAGATAAACGAAAAATATCCGTCTGGACAAAATTTTTCGTCAAATAGTAATCTAAGTGAATCAATTCGTAATGTTATTGCTGCTGGATATCCAAATAGATCTGTGGCTGAATTAAATCTAGATAATGAGAATGAAGCATATTTCGCTACTCAGATAGCAATATGGAGTTCAATGGAAGGATACGATGTCAATAAAATAAAAGGAAATAACTCTAAAATAGTAGATGCAATAAAGAGCATATATAATGACGGAGTAAATGGGAAATATTCAAGTAAAATAAGAAGTAAAGTATATAAAACAAGTGATGAATCTATACAAGAAATTATAGTTGTATATACTGATGATTTAGTATCGGAAGAAAAAGCAGAATCGATTCAAACAGAATATGCACCACAAGAAGGATAAATAAAATTATACATTACATGTTAATGCTGTTACATAATGAATGTTTTATGATTAGTCTAAAAAATTTACCTTGTAACAGCATTAATGGTTAATTAGAAGGAAATCTTGGCTATTATTGACACCAATCATCTAAAATGATAACCTTTTGTTAGATTATTAGAAGTGGTAAGGTGGTGAAGAAGATTGCTGCTAAAGGATTATAGTAAGGAACAAATTAGGAATTTAGTTGAAATCATTAAAGAGTGTGTTCGTGAAGACAGGTATACCGTATCTTTAGAAGAAAATAAGGCGGAAAATATTCAATTTATAGAAGAATATAATATAAATGAAAAGAAGAGAATAAGTATACTATGCGATATAGACTACAAAGATTTTTGTTATGGCCTTCAAAACGTAAAAAATGGAGTTGAGCAAAATGATCTTTACGTATTTTGTTTACAAAAAGAATTGTATAATGTTGAGGATAAGAGAGAAATAGTAGATATTTATTTAAAGTTTAATGTAATATGCAATGAAGTAAGTAGTAGTAGAGTACTAGTGTCTCTACATAAAAGAAACAAGCCTATTACATATCTTTTTAGATAAAAAGAATTATCTTCATTTCTAAAAGGAGGGATAAACTCATGAAAAAATCAGCATTTTGTGAATATTGTTTTAGTGAAAGGGAATATCAAGTATATAAAGTAAGAAGAACATCTATACTAAAAGAAGAAGAGGTAAGCTACAAGGCTAAAGAAGCTGTTTGTAACGTTTGTGGTAATGAGATTTTTGTGTCAGACATATGTGAGTATAATTTGATGAACTTATATAAAGAATATAGAAGGAATTATAATATTATTAGTACAGATGAAATACAAAAAGTTAAAATAAAGTATTCAATTAATTCAGAAGCACTTTCACTAATATTAGGATGGAATAGTAAGACTATAGAACGATATTTAGATGGGGATATGATTGGAGTCTCCAATAGTGATTTATTAAGAAAAGTATATGAGAATGCTAGCTATTATTCTATTATATTGCAAAATAATAAGGAAAGAATAAATCCAGTAGATTACAATAAAAGTAGACAAGCTATTAGATATATTTTAGCTCAAGATCAGACAGAAGAAAAAATCGATGCAGTAATAAAATACTTGTTGATAAGATGTGAAGATTTCACAGCTTTATCAATCCAAAAACTTCTATATTACGTACAAGCATTTCATTATGTCTTTACTGGTAATTTCATGTTTGAAGAAGATTGCGAAGCTTGGAAGGATGGTCCGTTTTATCGAAGCCTATATGAAAGGTATGAACAATTTGGATATGAAAAAGTTAATAAAGATATACTTGCTAATGACAAATTAAGGTTAGAGAATTTTGAACGGAATATTGTAGAAAGTATAATAAAATTTTATGGCTGTTATAGTGGAAAAATATTAAAGGAGATGACTAAAAGCGAAGCTCCTTGGATATTAACAAGAACTAATTCTATTAATGGAAAGAGTATCAAATATGGTAAATTTAATACTGTGATTGAAAAAAGCTTGATTCAAGAGTATTTTGATAGTATTAAGGAAAAATATAATATTAGTAGTTTATTAGATATACAAAATTATAGTAGAGATTTATTCGATAAGATATCTATTTAATATAAATTTAGGAAAGAGGTAATTTATGAAAACTACATTATTACTTATTAGACATGGCGAAACAGAATGGAATGCTTTAGGGAAATTTCAAGGGTGTACAGATATAGAGTTATCAGAGGAAGGAGTAAAACAAGCGCAAATATTAAAAAATAGACTTAATGGAGAATTTGATTGGATATATGCTAGTCCGTTAAGTAGAGCTTTTAAAACAGCAAATATATTAGCATCAATTACGAATAAAGAAGTTATAATAGAACCTGAGATAAGAGAAATTAATTTTGGAGAATGGGAAGGATTGACTGTTAAGCAAATTAGTGAAAAGTATCCTGATGTTTTTAAAGCTTGGAGAACTGATAAAAAAGAAAGTTATATTTGCGGTGGAGATTCTAGTATCCGAAATGCGGTAAGTAGAGCTAAGAAGTGTATTCAAGAAATAGTATCTAAACATAAAGGTGAGAAGATAGTAATTGTTGCTCATGGAGGAATAATAAAAGCTGGACTTATAGGAATATTTGACTGGGATATGACAATGTATCATAAAGTAGCACTTGGCAATACTTGTATTAATAAAATAACTTTCAATGATGATTTAATGCCAATGTTAGTTAGTTTAAATGATACAACTCACTTAGATTAAATTACGGAAGTTATATGAATTAATTAAAAAATGTAATTCTGTAAAAGGTCTCAAAATATATTAAATGTTAAACATAAAATAATTACTCTAAATAAATAGATAAGATTTATTTTACCAATGAAGTTTATAAAATTATCGTAAATATATTTTACGATGTTTCATAAGGAGTAAAAAAGAATGATATACATAATGATAAGTATTATATTGATTTTATATTCTGGAATAAATTATTACATTAGCATATGGTTTTGGAAAAATTTATGTAGTATGATCCCTTTTTTTAATAGTGAAATATACTTTAGCTTCTTTTTTATTATATTTATAATAAGCTTAGTTGGAGTTATATGGAATCGCCATCTACCTAAATTTCTCCAGGATGGAGTTTACTTGATGGCATCGTATTGGCTTGCTGCTATAGTATACTTTGCAATATTTATTGGCATAATTGAGTGCTTTTTTATTTTAGGCAATACTTTACAGCTTATACCTAGCGATATTAAACTTAACGCAAATGCTTTATTTTATATTGCTTTGATAGTTCTTTTTACTGTAATAATTATAATTCTATACGGAGCGGTAAATGCTAAAAACGTAATAATTACACCATATAATATAGACTTACCTAAAAAGGCAGGAAAGATAAGTAAATTGCAAATAGCACTTTTATCAGATATCCATCTTGGTAATTTAATGGATAAAAGAATAGATAAACTAATTGATAAAATTAATTCTATACAACCAGATATTGTTTTAATTGCAGGAGATATAATTGATTCTAATAGAGATATGATAAATTATGATTTTTCTAAGATGCAATGTAATTTTCAAAAAATAAAAAGTACATATGGGATTTATGCATGTTTGGGGAATCATGACTATGATCATAAAGGTGATTCATCAAATAGAATAAACAATTTAAAAAAAGTAGGGGTAAATATATTACGAGACAGTTATGTAAAAATTGATGATAGCTTTTGTGTTATAGGACGTGAAGATATCTCTTACGAAAGAATAAATGGGGTAAGAAGAAAAAATCTATCAGAAACTGTAAATGAAATTAGTAGAGAATTACCTATAATAGTGCTTGATCATCAGCCCAATAACCTAAACGAACCTATGAGTGAAGGGATTGATTTACAATTATCTGGTCACACACATAAAGGGCAGTTTTTTCCTTTTAATTTAATAACGAAAAGAGTATTTAAAATTGATTATGGATATCTAAAAATGGAAAAATTTCAAATAATAGTTTCATGCGGCACAAGAACTTGGGGGCCGCCTATAAGAATTGGGAGTAAATGTGAGATAGTAAATATAAATGTAACATTTCAATAAGAGATAATTTTTATTTCTTATAGTGATAAATAGATAAATTATGGATAAATAAAAAATGAACAAAATCTAAGTGAAAAAAATGCAATTAAATATATGTCCTAAAAAGATACAATGTAATAAAAGCGGACAATTTATTTATAAAGTGTATTTTTTTATTACAATAAATTTGCCTTAGAAAAGCAACATTGTTAATAATTAGATTATAAAATTTTAATAAATGGAGAAATTAGTATATTAATATGTCTTAAAAAATTCATGTAGATTTATTAATTAGAACCTTGTATTTATAGGCAAATATATCCTTATTTGTATTAGTATGAAATAAAAATTATGCGATGAATTATACCAGAATATTACATAAGCTTATATAATAAATTGATAAAATAATAACATTTGGCATAAATATTGCTTTACATAATTAATGTGGTTAAAGGCAAATAAATATGACAGATGAATTTTAGGAGGTATAAATTTATGGCACGTTTTACTTTACCTAGGGACTTATATCATGGAGAAGGGGCGCTTGAAGTACTTAAAACTTTAAAAGGCAAAAAAGCTTTTGTAGTTGTTGGTGGAGGATCAATGAAAAGATTTGGTTTTCTTAAACAAGTTGAAGATTATTTAACAGAAGCAGGAATGGAAGTAGAACTATTTGAAGGAGTAGAACCAGATCCATCAGTAGAAACAGTAATGAAGGGTGCCGAAGCAATGAGAAACTTCGAGCCTGATTGGATAATTGCTATGGGTGGAGGATCACCAATAGATGCTGCAAAAGCTATGTGGATATTTTATGAATACCCAGAATTTACTTTTGAACAAGCGGTTGTTCCATTTGGTTTACCAGAGCTTAGACAAAAAGCTAAATTTGTAGCTATTCCATCAACAAGTGGTACAGCTACAGAAGTTACAGCATTTTCAGTTATAACAAATTACACAGAAAAGATTAAGTATCCTTTAGCTGATTTTAACATAACTCCAGATATAGCAATAGTTGATCCAGTATTAGCTCAAACTATGCCAAAAACATTAACAGCTCATACTGGAATGGATGCACTAACTCATGCTATAGAAGCATATACTGCATCGCTTAGATCAAATTTTTCTGATCCTTTAGCAATTAAAGCATTGCAAATGGTACAAGAAAATTTAATCAAGTCTTTTGAAGGAGACAAGGAAGCTAGAAACTTAATGCATGAAGCTCAATGTTTAGCAGGAATGGCATTTTCTAATGCATTACTTGGAATAGTTCATTCAATGGCTCACAAGGTTGGTGCTGTATTCCATATTCCTCATGGATGTGCGAATGCTATATTCTTACCATATGTAATTCAATATAATAGAATAAAATGTGAAGATAGATATGCTGATATTGCCAGAGCATTAAAATTAGAAGGAAATACAGATGCAGAATTAACTGATTCATTAATTGGAATGATTAATAAAATGAATGATGACTTGAGTATTCCTCATTCAATGAAAGAATATGGGGTTACAGAGGACGATTTTAAAGCAAATCTTTCATTCATTGCCCATAATGCAGTGTTAGATGCGTGCACAGGATCAAATCCTAGAGAAATAGATGATGCTACAATGGAAAAATTATTTGAATGCACATATTATGGAACAAAGGTTGAACTATAATACTTAGATGTATATATGTAAGAACATAAGAATGAAGTAATATAATTGTATAAATTAATGTTTTTTACTTTCATATAAAAAGCTCTCTATTGAGGGCTTTTTTATTATGAAAAAAATTATAGGGAAATAATAATATTTATTGTTATTTTTTTGTTTAAATGATAAAATTACTTTAATATTAAGAAAATAACAATTACTACGAGATCAATAAAGGTCATATGATGTAATTTTATACAATAATATAGAAGAATGTGGTTAGCTATTTTTACTAAATGTTTTAGTAGTTTATACTAAAGTTACAAAAGGCCGGTTCAAACTTTACAGTTTTAATTGGTCTATTATTATATTTGGGTAGGAGTAAATATTAAATAATTAAAAGATTAAACGATTAAATTAAGTTTTCAATGCTTAAAGGGGGATAAAATATGATTAATAATTTAAAAGTTAAACAGAAGATTTTCTTATTTTCGTGGATAATGATTTTATTGATTATCTTTATGGGGGGAGTTGGATATTATTATAATTTGCAATCAAATTACAATGTAACATCCATGTATAAAGATAGATTGCTTCCGGTACAGTGGTTAAATGATAATAGAAACCAATCAAGAGCAATAGAAGCAGATACATATAATATTATTTTGAATATAAAAGATACTGAAGAACAAAATAAGAAATTAAATGATATTAAAGATAGAGTAAAGGCATACGATAACAACTGGCAGGCGTATAAAGAAACTGAGCTTGACCAATATGAATTAGAAATTATACCATTAGTTGAGAACGATCTTAAAGAATATAGAGCAGCAAGAGATGAAATTATAAAATTAGCTATGGATGGGAAGCAAGAAGAGGCTTTAGAAAGGTATAAATCAATAACTGGGAAAGTAGATGAATTTCAAAAAAACTTAAAGGCTTTGGCGATATATAGTACTGATAAAGCACAAGAAATAAATATTCAAAATAACAATAGTTTTAGTTATTCTAGAAAGATTTTTATGATGTTAGGTTTTTTGGCAGTAGTGATAGCAACTACTTTATCAGTTATTATATCTAAAACAATTGCTAACCCATTGAAATTATCAGTAGAGTGCATTAGAGTTTTAGCTAAGAGAGATTTTACAGTATCGGTTCCTGAACTTCTTTTAAAGCGAAAAGATGAAATGGGAGATCTAGCTAATTCAATATTTTTAATGAAAAATGATATTAGCATTTTAGTAAAGGAGATAATGGAAAGATCACAAGATATGAATGCTTCTAGCCAGGAACTTTCTGCTACTGTAGAGGAATTAACAACAACTGTAGGGAGCATAGACGCATCAATTAGAAATATATCAAATGATATACAAGAAACAAGTGCATCATCAGAAGAAATAAGTGCATCTATTCAGGAAGTGGATTCTAATATTAATTTACTATCAGGTAAAGCAATGGAAGGAAGCAATAATGCAAGTAAATCCAAAGAAAGAGCTACAGAAGTGCAAGGTCAAGGTAAAGTGTCATTAGAGGAAGCAAGAAGATTATATGAAGAAAAGAGAGAAAAAGGGGTTAAAGCAATTGAATCTGGGAAGGTTGTAGAAGATATAAAAGCGATGGCAGATACTATAGCTGATATATCAGAGCAAACAAACTTACTTGCTCTTAATGCTGCAATTGAAGCAGCAAGAGCAGGAGATCATGGAAAAGGTTTTGCAGTAGTAGCAGAAGAAGTTAGGAAGTTAGCGGAAGAGGCATCTCGGGCCGTTACCGTTATAAAAGATACAATAGTAAAAGTACAAGCTGCGTTTAGAAATCTTTCTGATAGTAACATAGAAGTATTAGATTTTATAAAAGAAGATGTAAATTCTAAATTTGAGGATATGAAGAATATGGGGAATCAATATTATGATGATGCAGAATTTGTAGCAAATATGTCAGAGGAAATAGCTTCCATGTCAGAGGAACTTACAGCAACAATTCATGAAATAACTAATGCAGTACAAAATACAGCTGAAATTGCACAGAAATCATCTGAAAACGCTGAAACAATAAAAGATAGTGTAAGCGAAACAACAATTGAGATAGAGCAGCTAGCGAAAGCTGCGCAACAGCAGGCTCTGCTAGCAGAAAAGTTAAATGAAGTGGTGAACAAATTTAAGATATAAGAAATTATATATAAATAGATCTATTTAAAATTATAGTATTTAAAGAAAAAAGATAGCATTTTCAAGATGAGGTGCTATCTTTTTTTTGTGAATTATTTTTCATTTAATGAGAAATCTTCCTCGCCTAAGTATATTGGTATAAGTTTATATGTAAATCTCTAATGATAATGTTTATTTAAAATGTATATAATTTGTGATTGGAATGTAACAAAACTGTGACAATTATTTTCTAGAATGTAAATATAGATTTAAAAGAGTTTATAACTCAACATTTAATTTATGAAAGATATTTGAGGTGATAAATATGAATGATAAAATAGTTTATTCTGTTATAGTACCTTTATATAATGAGGAACTTGTTATAAATCAAAGTTATAAAAGACTCAAAGAGGTTATGGATTCTACAAATGAAAGTTATGAAATTGTATTTGTGAATGATGGAAGTAAAGATAGAACAAGAGAAATAGCAGAAGAAATATGTAGCAGAGATGAGAATATAAAACTCATTAATTTTTCAAGAAATTTTGGTCACCAAGCTGCTATAACTGCAGGTATGGATCTAGCATTAGGAGATGCAATTATTGTAATAGATGCTGATCTCCAAGATCCACCAGAAGTAATGCTTAAAATGATTGAAAAATGGAAAGAAGGCTATGAAGTTGTCTATGGAAAGAGATTAAAGAGAGAAGGGGAAACCTTTTTTAAAAAATTTACGGCAAGAGTTTATTATAGATTATTAAGAAGTATGACAACAGTTGACGTTCCAGTAGATGCAGGAGATTTCAGACTTATAGATAGGAAGGTGTGTAATACACTAATAGCTTTGCCTGAAAGGAATAGATATGTAAGAGGACTCGTGAGTTGGGTTGGCTATAAGCAAACCTATGTTGAATTTATAAGACAGGAAAGATTTGCAGGAGAAACTAAATATCCTTTAAAAAAGATGTTTAAGTTGGCATGTGATGGTATAACAGCATTATCATATAAACCACTTATTATTGCAGGTCATTTTGGGGTTCTAGCTTTGCTGGTTGGAATGATTTTAATGTTTGTTGATATTATGAAAGCTATACTTAATAAAAGCAGCGTACTGAATTTTACTATGATTATAGGAATTAACATGATGATGTTTGGAGTAGTTTTAGGTTGTATTGGGATAATGGGTCAGTATATTGGAAGAATATTTGATGAAAGTAAAGGTAGGCCAATTTATATAATTTCTAGTACAACAAATTATAATAGATCAAGTAAAAAATATAATATTATTAATCTAGAGAAAAAGACTTTATAGAGGGGGAACAAATTTGAAGAAACTAAAATTAACTAAAGAGAATATAAGTATATCTTTAATTTTAATATTATCTGCAGTATTGAATTTTGCTAATATAGGGATTGAAGGATATGGCAATAGTTATTATGCTGCTGGAGTAAAGAGTATGACTTTGAATCTTAAAAATTTCTTCTTTGTATCCTTCGATCCAGGGAGTTTTGTTACAATTGATAAACCGCCAATGGGATTCTGGATACAGGCTTTATTTGCTAAGATACTTGGATTTAACGGATGGAGTATATTATTACCACAAGCATTAGCTGGAGTAATTTCAGTTTATCTCATATATTTTATAGTGAAAAAATCTTTTGGAAGTGTTGCTGGACTTATTTCAGGAGTATGTCTTTCAGTAACTCCAGTTTTTGTAGCAGCAAGTAGAAACAATACAATAGATAACTTGCTTGTTTTAACACTGCTCTTTGCCTGTTTGGCTCTTACACTAGCTGCTGAAAAAGGAAAGGCTAAATATCTTTATCTAAGTTTAACACTTGTTGGAATTGGTTTTAATATAAAAATGCTGGAAGCATATATGATTGGACCAGCAATTTATATAACATATCTTCTTTCTTCATCTATAAGATTAAAAAAGAGAATAGTTCATATTTTTATAGGCACATTTATTCTTCTGTCAGTATCATTATCTTGGGCTTTTATTGTAGATTTAGTCCCAGCACAAAATAGACCTTATATTGGTAGTAGTACAGATAATAGTGTTATGGAACTTATAGTTGGTCACAACGGATTAGAAAGACTTGGAATTGGCAGTAAATCAAATAAAGGATTTAATGCTAGCAACAATAAAAAAGATGATAGACAAATTCAAAATAATACTGAAGTAAGTAATGATCAGAATCAACAAATGAATAAAGAAAATTATAATGGAAGCACTAATAGAATGGTAAGTGGAGCAGAAAACAGAGATGGACAAGGTGGCGGAAGTCTGCAGAAAGCACCTAATGAAGGAATTCCAGATGGAGGTCCAGGAGGACAAGGTGGACTTCAAGGCACCTTTGGAGGACAGACAAAAGCAGGAATAGCAAGATTATTTTCTAAAAATAGTTTATCTGATCAAATAGTATGGTTTTTACCACTTGCGTTGTTAGGTTTTGTAGCTGGTGCTATAAAAGAAAAACTAAGATTAAAGTTAGATAATAAAAGAAAAATATCACTAGCATTATGGATTTTATGGTTGGTACCTGAATTCATATATTTCAGTTACACAACAGGTTTATTCCATCCATATTATTTAACAATGATGGCACCTCCGGCTGCAGCATTAGCTGGAATCGGAATAGTAACAATGTGGAAACTTTATAATGAAAAAAAATGGACGTCATGGTTATTACCGATATCATTAATTATAGAAGGTTTTGTTAATATGATGATGTTATCTTATTTTTCAAATAATCTATCAGATAGTATAAGAAAAATAATTTTAATAGCCTTGTTATTATGTTTTTTAACTTCATCAATATTAGCAATATTAAATTTATTGAGCTTTATTAGAAGAAAAAATAATACTAATTTAAGTGATAATAAGGACATGCATTTGAAAAAGATATTGCTAGGAATTTCTATGGTTAGTATTTTAACTGTACCATTTATTGGATCAAGTGCAGCAATTACTCATAGTGTAAATAGTACTATTCCTACTGCTGGATTGGAACTTCTTTCAAACGGCGAAAGAGGTGGAGCAAGTTTTGGCAAGGAAAGAAGTGACAATGGTAAAAATTCGAAGTTACTTGATTTCTTAAAAAGTAATATAACAACTGAAAAATATTCACTTGTTGTACCATCATCACAAAGCGCTGATAGTATAATAATCCAAACTGGTGAACCAGTAATGGCACTTGGTGGATTTTCAGGATCTGATAAGATTCTTTCTTTAGATGAATTTAAAGAGATGGTTAAGAATGGAGAAGTAAGATATGTACTCACTGGTGGCATGGGCAGAGGCGAAAGTAGTGAAATTCTAAAATGGGTTGCTGAAAATGGAACATTAGTTCCGGAAAGTCAATATAAGGATGTGGTATCAGGCAATGAACCAAATATTAAAGACAGTAACGATATAAAAAATAAGTCAAAAGATGATAATCAGAATATAAATTCAGTAAGGCAGAATATGGGAGCACCAGGAGGAAATAATTCGGAACAATTATATGATTTAAAGGATGAAGCAAATATTTTAAAATAAGTTTTTTACAATAAAAGGGCATGTATTAGTGCAAGTTATTAAGATTTAGCTACATAAAGACTAAAGAGTTTAACTATTTAGTAGTTTTAGAACTAATTCTTATAGTTTAATATTTGCAAGAACAAGCCCTTTTTTTAGTAGAATAAATTCTTAAAATTTTAAAGAAAATGATCAATATATATGTTGCAATTCACAATGCACATTTCATAATTTACAATTACAGCTAAAATTCTTGAAATATTTTTAGAATTATGATGAAGAATTATTTTTGTAATATATATATTTAAAATTCTCACAAGCCAAATAATCGATTAAGGCTAGAATGTAGAAACTTAATCGCAACATATATTTATATATTGTGAAAGGAAACAATAGTGATGAATGAAGTAAACTTTAAGAAATATATATTTAGAATAGGTTTGATTTTTATATTATTAGTATCAATGTTTTCTAGTATTTATGCGGTAAGAAACTATAAAAGTATTAATATTATGGAACAAAGTGGTGGATTAAAAAAAATATTAAATATAAGAGATGGCGAAAATTTACCAGATAATATACCTTCATTAAACAATAGCGGATCTAATTTAGAAAATAATAAGATTAAAAGTGATAATAGTCAATATGGTCCAAATGGAATAGTTCCACAAAATGCTGATTCTATTGAGAAAGGAATGAATGATAAATCACAGCAATATGGAAGTGTAGGGATAAATGGAGGTCGTGATACTCAATTTGGATCTAATAGTAAACAAAGAGGAAACAATAAAAATGCTAAGCAAGGGGAGGCAAATGGCAATATTCAAAGAGGGGGAGTGGATGATAGATATCTTTTAAGTATCACTATATATTCATTATTATTTTTAATTGGATCATGTAGCGCTTACTGTTTAATTAAACGAAAAAATATAAAATTTAATTATAAAGATGAAAAATTCATAATAATTATATTAATATTTACAGGAATTTTTCTTAGAATCGCAGCTTCTACACTTGTAAATGGACATAATGATATTAATTTATTTAAAAGTTGGGCAGAAACTGCGGCAAACGGTTTTTCACAATTTTATGCTAATGCTAGACAAGCCGATTATCCACCTGTATATATATACATATTAGGGTGCATAGGAAAAATTGCAAATATACAAGTATTTAATTCGTATTATATATTATTACTTAAAATTCCATCTATAATAGCAGATGTTGCGACAGCTTATTTTATATATAGAATTGGGAAAAGGTTTTTAAATACAGTAACTAGTATTTTTTTAGCTACATTTTATATCTTTAATCCAGCAATTTTTATAGATTCTACATTTTGGGGACAAGTTGATTCTTTATTTACATTACTTATTGTTATTTCGATATATCTGTTATATGAAAAAAAATATGCATTTTCATCAGTAATGTTTGCATTATCTGTACTTATGAAACCACAGGGAATTATATTTCTTCCAGTACTTTTCTTTGAATTAGTTAGACAAAGAAAAATTAGAAATTTTATATATGCTGCAGTTTCAGCGGTATCAACTATAATTGTAATTATAATTCCTTTTTCAGTAAACGAACAAAGTCCAATTTGGATTTTTAATCTTTACTTAAAGACAATATCAGAATATCCATATGCTTCTGTAAATGCGTTTAATTTTTTTGGTTTAGTAGGAGCAAATTATAAAAATGATAATACTACACTTTTTATATTTAGCTATCATACAATTGGAATTATGTTTATAATTCTAACAACTTTAATTGGATGGATTTTATATATAAAAGGGAATGACAGAAAGTATATTTCGGCAATATCCTTACTTCAAATTGCAGGAGTATTTACGTTTTCGGTTGGAATGCACGAAAGATATTTATTTCCAGCGGTAGCATTATCAATTTTAGCATTTATATATTCAAAAGACAGGAGATTTTTTATAATGGCTATTGGATTTAGTATTACTAGCTATATCAACATCTCCACGGTTTTCTTCAAAACAAACACATCAGTTTTTGAGGTTTTATTGAAAGTTACTTCATTATTTAATGTAATATTAGTTTTATATTTAGTAAAAGTTATTATAGATAACACTGTTAAAAAATTTTCTTTAAAGATTGATAATAAGGAGAGTGAATTGTTATGAACGTAAGAAAAGCTGTAATACCTGCAGCTGGCCTTGGAACTAGGTTTTTGCCAGCAACTAAAGCCCAGCCAAAAGAAATGTTACCTATAGTAGATAAACCTACTATCCAATATATCGTAGAAGAAGCAGTTGAATCTGGGATTGAAGAAATACTTATAATAACAGGGAGAAATAAACGGGCTATAGAAGATCATTTTGATAAATCTGTAGAGCTTGAAGATGAGCTTGAGAATAGTAAAAAAGACGAGTTGCTTAAGATGGTACAAAGTATATCCAATATGGTGGATATTTACTATACACGCCAAAAAGAACCTAAAGGACTTGGAGATGCAATAAGTCATGCCAAAAATTTTGTGGGAAATGAACCTTTTGCAGTAATGCTTGGTGATGATATTGTTGATAATGAAATCCCATGTCTAAAACAATTAATAAATTGCTACGATAAGTATAAGACTTCAGTATTAGGCGTTCAAGAAATTGCTGAATGCAATATACCGAAATATGGAATAATAAAAGGTATAGAAATTGAAGATGGACTTTATAAGGTTAGTGATATGGTGGAAAAGCCTAAAATTGAAGAGGCACCATCTAACATAGCTATTTTGGGTAGATATATAATAACTCCAGATATATTTGACATACTTGAAAGTACTAAACCAGGAAAATCAGGAGAAATTCAATTGACAGATGCGCTAAAAGAATTAACAAGACAAGAAGCAGTATATGCTTATTGCTTTGAAGGAAAAAGGTATGATGTTGGTGATAAGCTAGGATACCTTCAAGCTAATATAGAATTTACTTTAAAGCGTGATGATTTAAAGGATGATTTTATAACGTACTTGTCAGATTTAAGAGATAGAAGTGTTAATCTAGATTTGATTCATTAAAATATAATACATTGTCTAGGTGATGCAAACTTTATATAATTTTCCCTGTTTGTATAAAAACATTTTATAAATAAATTAATATATCAATAGTTAGGAAAAACAAATTTATAGTATGAGTATAGTTAATTAATGTTGGGTATATTAGTAACGTAAGATAAAAAGTAATCAAAGGAGGAGAAATATGAGTAGTTCAACTATGACTATTGCGACTAAAAAAAAGCTAGAACATAAGGATCAGAATGCTATAATAACGAATTCAACATCTGAAACAATTGTTGTATATGGACCAAGAAGGGAAACAGATGGAGGAAACTATGATAATTCGTGGTATGTTCTCCACTCAGGAGAAACTATTCCTAGTGATTGGCAATGTGACGGAATTTTTATTCCTAAGGATAGAAAATTTATGCAAATGAGCGATGAAACTATACAAGGTCCAGTAGCTGTAAAGTTTGGAAGCTTGATGCCAGTTACAATAATACAGGATGGAGAAGTATATATAGAAAAAGGTAGTCACAATGAAGGAGTATTTCATAAATCTGAAATAGATTGGGATGTACCAGACTTTGATGCGGAGTATTGCCAAAATATAAGCATGGCAGCATATCAAATCCAACCAAATAAGCGGTTTTAAATCTTTCTTAAAAATAAAAATCCATGGATTACTTTTTAGTAATACGTGGATTTTTTAAATAAACATTAGATAATATAAAATTAATATTTAAAGTCTTGCAAAAAACAAATATTTGTAGATCACAAATATAGATATAATAAGGGCAAAGGAGTGAAAAGAATGTCAAAAGCTTTATTTGTAAATATGTTAGGTCACGGACATGTTAATCCAACTATAGGAATAGTTAGGGAACTCATAAATAGAGGAGAAGATGTTACATATATAGCAGGAGAAGAGTTTAGAGATAAAATAGAAAAAACAGGTGCCAAGTTTATTGGGCATAAAAACTTATTTGATTTATCTAGTTTAATTACCAGTAGTTTAAATTTAGAAACTAATGAAAAACTATTGAATGCCCTTAATACTTTTAAAGAAATAATCGAAGAGATCTTCAAATTAGATGAAAAATTTGATTATATTATTTACGATTCTTCGTTTATATTAGGTGAAGAAGTTGGAAGAGTATTAAATATACCAACAATTTCTTCTAGTAGCATTTTTGCAATAAATGAAAAAATAATAAAAAGTTTGTTAGATCTACCAATCTCACAAGAATTTAAGTTAAAGATGGAAGGAGCTAAGCCAAAGATTAAAGAAATTCTAAGCAGTCATAATTATGTGGACTTTGTCAATGAATTACAAGAGAAGTATAATATAAAGTTTCCTAGTATTATAGAGAGATCTGGAAAGAAAGGAATGCTTAATATTGTATATACATCTAAGTACTTTCAACCATATAGCGAAAGTTTTGATGAAAGTTATAAATTTATTGGGTCATCAGTAATAGATAGAAAAGAAAGTATCGACTTTGATTTATCAAATAATGAGGATAAGAAGGTAATTTATATATCGCTAGGAACTATATTCAATAATTCTATTGAATTCTATGAGTGTTGCTTTAAAGCTTTTTGCAATATGAATGTAAAAGTTATTATGTCTGTAGGCAGAAAAATTGATATAAGCATATTTAAAAATATCCCATCAAACTTTATAGTTCGTAACTATGTACCACAATTAGAGGTATTAAAATATGCAGATGTATTTATCACTCATGGTGGCATGAATAGTACAAATGAAGGTTTATACTTTAACATACCATTAATTTTAATACCTCAATCGGTTGATCAACCTTTTGTGGCTAATAGGGTTGCTGAGCTTGGCGCAGGGATTGTGATAGAAAAAAATAGAATTACGCCGGAAGCACTAAATAAATGTGTAGCTGAGATACTATCAGATGATAACTTTAAGCTTAACAGTGAGAAGATAGGTGAATCCTTAAGGGAAGCAGGAGGATATAAAGTTGGAGTTGATGAAATAATAAAGCTAAAAAATTCTATGAAATAAGATTTAGCTATTGATAAATCAAATTTAATTATTTTAGATTTATTGTATATAAACATAAGGTGCTAGAATATCGCAAATTCATTTGAATTATGCGATATTTATTTTAAAAATTTATAATTTATATGGAAGAAATTCGCATTAAATGAAATATAATATTATAATTTATGTATAGTATATTTATTATAATATTTCAAAAAGAAATAAAGCTATATATCTCATATTCCGCCTAACTAATTTTTCCTATTTAACCTCAACTATTCACTATATTATTTGACTAAAAATTATTATGATTACGGTATGCAAATAATATTTAATGGGGGGATTGGAATGGATAAAGAGTTGTTATTGGAAAATATTGAAATGGAAGCATATAGCCATGGAAAAGCGACGCTTGTAGCAGGTATGTGTAAGAAACTAGGAGTTATCAACATCTTTGATCAATATTTGACTAAACAAAATGGGAGAAAGCCTGATATAGCTTATGGGATAATGGCTCAAATGATGTTAGCAAATCTTTGTCATTCAAGACGACCATTATATCTTATGGATGAGTATTTTGAACATATTGATATTGAAGGGACATTTAACAGCGATGCGAAGCCTCATAATCTTACAGATGATAGATTTGGCTGTTTTCTTGATAATTTTCATGAAGCTGGTCCAAGAAAAATTTTTTCTGAAATAAGTATGACTGCTTTCGCTACGTATGGATTGAGTATAAAGAATATTAATTACGATACTACCTCAAAGGTAATGTGGGGCCAGTATGAAACAGAAGAAGGTAAAATAGATGAAATATCAATTGATTATGGATATAGTAAAGATAAAAGAAATGATAAGAAACAAATAAAAATTGGAATTGGAACAGCTAACGGTATAGTTGTAGACGCAAAAGTTCTTTCGGGTAATACAGATGATAAAACTTATAATAATGACGCTATAGATGATGTTGATGAAATTTTAAAAAAATCCAAAACTAGTAAAGATTCATTCTACTATGTTGCAGATAGTGCATTTTTTACAGAAGAAAATATTAATAAAGCAAATGGTAGAGATATAAAATTTATAACAAGAGCTCCTGAAACAACAAATATGTCTAAAATCTATATTGGTAAATTTTTTAGTGAAAGACAGTTAACAAAAGATGTTATTTTTGAAAATGCCCAAGGTAAAAAAGTTAAATATCAAGTATTAGATTATAAATCAGAATATAAGGGGATTCCAGTTAAACTGGCAGTCTGTTATTCCTTCACTCTTGAAGAAACCAAAAGGAAAACTATTTCTAGGCATGCAGAAAAAGAATATGCCGAATTAGAGAAAAAAATCAAAGTATTTTCCAAGCGTAGCTTCGCGTGCGAAGCAGATTCACAAAAAGAAATAGAAGAGTTTTTAAAGACTAAAGGGAAAAAATTAAAATACCATTCTGTTAATTTGAATATTGAAATGAATGAAAAACGTAAGCGTAAAAAAGCTGATAATAAGGATTCACAAAAGGAATATGAATATACTATTAATTTAGAAATTAACCGTGAAGATTCAAAAATTGAAGCAGCAATTGAAAGAGAGTGTACTTTCATCTTAGCAAGTAATGATTCTGATATTTCATGTGAAGAAATGCTGAAAGAATACAAAACTCAAAGCAGCGTAGAGAAAAAGTTTCAGCAGCTAAAAGCACCAGAGTTTATAGATGACCTTTTTGTAAAAACTCCCAAAAGAGTTGAAGCCTTAACATACATGATACTTATTGGTTTAATGATTTTATCAGTAATGGAACATGTAGTCAGACGTGAGATGAAGAAAGATAATACGATTATACTTGGACCTGGAAAAATAAAAATGTCCAAGCCGAGTTTAAAAGCTATAATGGGTATCTTTGAGTATGTGCCTATACAAGTAATTAAAGTTAATAACAATTGTATAAGAAAGTTTCAAAAACCACTAAAAGATAATCAACGGCAGATATTGAATTATTTAGGTTTGGATGAAAGTATTTTTGTTGGACATGCTATTTAACAAGTATATATTTCAAAAAATTTAATAATGATTCCATTAGGGATAGTTTAGAAATTTACTATGGAATAATTCACATATAGATATATATTATTCCAAACTTTAAATAAAGAAAAGATATTTCACTGAAATGCATAGCATTCAGCGAAATATGAGATATATAATTGATTATTAACTTTATATTAATTAAATAGGAGATGCAATATGGAATTAAGAGATATATACAATAATAAAGGATATAAAACTGAAGTAAGAAAAGAACGGTCCGAAAAGTTAGAAGATGGTGAATATTATTTAGCAACTGAAGTGTGGATAATTAATAGCAGAAGCGAAATATTAATTCAACAAAGATCAAGTAACAAGGATGTACTTCCTAATATGTGGGGACTAACTACAGGATGTATGGTTAGTGGAGAGGGCTCAGAGGAAGGAGCTTTGAGAGAAGTTAATGAGGAGATAGGATTATCTATTGAAAAAGATGAATTAAATTTTATTCGTAGAATATTTCGTGAAAATTCTATTTGGGATATATATTTTGTATATAAGGATGTTGAGTTATCGAAATTAATCCTTCAAAAGGAAGAAGTTAGTAACGTTAAATTTGTATCTATTGAAGAATTTAATAATATGCTTTTATCTGGAGAACTATTTGAATATCCAGAAATTTATGATATGTTATCCCTAATTGATGATAAAGTTAGTGAATATTAGAGGTAGTTAGTTATATCAAGTAAGACAAGAAAATTTATAATACATATCTTAATATTTGTTTATTTTAAGAGAACAGAATGATCTGTGACATGTTTGTAACAAAAATTAGCTACAATAAGAATAATTGATATTTTTGTGGAGGGATATAATGAAGGGGAAAAGGATACTAGTTGTTGATGATGAACCATTAATAAGAAAACTCGTGACAGATTTTCTGAAAAAACAAGGGTATGTAACAATTGAGGCTGATGATGGAAAGAAAGCTATGAATTTGTTCTCTAGTGAGGAAAATATAGATTTAATAATTCTTGATGTAATGCTGCCAGAATATGATGGATTTACTGTATGCAGAGAGATAAGAAAGAAATCTAAAGTTCCGATTATTATGCTAACTGCAAGGGGAGAGGAATTTGATGAAGTTTTTGGATTAGATATTGGAGCTGATGAATATATATCAAAACCTTTTAGTCCTAATATACTAATAGCGAGAGTTAATGCTGTTTTGAGAAGGGCAAATTCAGAAGATAGAGGTAATAAGGAGCTCAAAGATTTTAATGGATTGACAATAGATCATAGTGCCCATCAAGTGGTTATAGATGGAGAAGTTGTTGATTTAAGTCCTAAGGAATATGAACTATTGATTTATCTTTCTGAAAATTATGGAAAAGCATTAAGTAGAGAGCAAATATTAGATAAGGTATGGGGATATGATTATTATGGAGACTTAAGGACAGTGGATACACATATAAATAGATTAAGAATAAAGTTAGATAGAAAAAGTGATTATATACAAACAGTACGTGGTTACGGTTATAGGTTTGAGGAATAGGTATGAATAAGTCATTAAGATCAAAACTTTTTTTATCTATAACTTTATTGTTAGTTTTTTTTATCTCTGCTTTATGGATATTAAATAACTTATATCTTCAGCAATACTATATTAAGAATAAAGAAAATATGCTTGAAAATAATGCAAAGCATTTAGTTGATATGTATACTGGAGACCCAAATGATATTCAAGATGAATTGGATAGAACCGCAAATATAATAGGAGGCAGTATTGATATTAGAGATAAAGAGGGTAAACTCATATATAAATCTTCAAGGCGACTGCCAAATGAAAAAAATATAATTGATAATATGGGGAATAAATTTAGACCTAATATAGAACCACCACCAGATTCGGATGCTCAAAATGATAAGATTAACAATACATATAGTGAAGGTAAGTATACATTTGAAAATAGATGGGATGTTCAGCTTAAAATAAACTTTCTAACTCTTGTAACTAAAACAAATAATGGTGACATCCTTGCTATAAGAGTTCCATTAGTCTCAATAAGTGAAAGTGTTGATATTGCAAATAGATTTATATTAATTATTGGAGGAGTAATTATACTTTTAGGTAGCTTATGGGCATTTTGGTTTTCAAAAAGATTTACAAAACCAATACTAGAATTAAATAGCATAGCGCAGAATATGGCTAAATTCAATTTTGGTAAAAAATGCAATATAAATGGAAAAGATGAAATCGGACAGCTTGGACAAAGTGTTAATTATCTATCTGGAGAGCTAAGTCGGGCAATTACGGAATTAAATATAAAGAATAAGAAATTAGAAGAAGATATAGAGAAGGAAAGAAAAATAGACGAAATGAGAAAAGAATTTATCTCAAGTGTTTCTCATGAGTTAAGAACTCCGCTATCAGTAATACAAGGCTATGCGGAAGGGCTTGTAAGCAATGTTACAGAAAGTGATGAAGATAGGAAATTTTACTGTGATGTTATTATGAATGAAACTGATAAAATGAATAAATTAGTAAGAGATTTATTAAACTTATCACAAATTGAATCTGGTTATTTTCATATAGAAAAAACAGAATTTGATTTAGTATCATTAATAGAATATGTACTTAATAGATATAAATCAACTTTCGAAGAAAAAAGTATAGAAATCAAATTTGAACCCGGAGAAAGCGTGATTGTATACGGAGATATGACTCGTATAGAGCAAATACTTACAAACTACATTAATAATGCAATTAATCATGTAGACAATAATAAGATTATTAGGATAAATAAGATTAGTGTTAAAGATAAAATAAGAATAAATGTATTTAATACAGGAAAGCATATACCAGATGAATATTTGGATAAGATATGGAATAGCTTTTATAAAGTAGATAAAGCTAGGACAAGAGCTTATGGAGGCTATGGCTTGGGCTTATCTATAGTAAAGGCGATAGCAGATCTTCATAGTAATGCTTATGGAGTGGAAAACACTGAAGATGGAGTTAACTTTTGGTTTGAAATTGATAAGATAGATTTAAGTTCAGCAGCAAATTAAAAATAAAAATACAAAGGGAGTTGTCGGTATATCAGATTAAAATCTGTTAGCGGCAGCTCCCTAATTTATATATAAGTTTTCAATAATATAATTTATTCATTATAAAATTATTTAGTTTATATAGCCTGATATCCTAAGATAAGTTTCAATGAACTTAAATTTTTTAGAAAGTACATATTATAAACTATTTTTAATTTTTATTTTGTTCGAAATACCAATGCTTGTACCAGTTAAAACACCGGATAACATGGAGTAAACAATTGTAGGAATTTCAATCACATAAATACCAATAGCGGCAATAAATAATAAAAAAATCGCTAAAAAGA
Source organism: Clostridium beijerinckii (assembly GCF_036699995.1). Classification (NCBI taxonomy): domain Bacteria; kingdom Bacillati; phylum Bacillota; class Clostridia; order Eubacteriales; family Clostridiaceae; genus Clostridium; species Clostridium beijerinckii. The sequence goes on from NZ_CP144906.1 coordinate 1,913,797, forward strand.
GTATACAAATAAATTGTTTCCATTTTTGTTGAACTTTAATTTTTGAATTTATTATATCTGTAAATTTGTATTTTTCATCGAACTTTAAGTAGATAGCTTGACTCAGTATTAGTAAGAATACCATAGGCAATAATTTATAAAGTAAATCTATCATATTATTTTATCATCCTCCACGAAAATAATTTAGTTATTTAGGTACTTAAGCTCTAATAATAGATATTTTTATACCTAATTATAATATGGGAGAAATAAATAGACAAATAGTTCTTTATTACATTAGAGTAATTATATTCTTTTATAAGTGTATTCTACTAGAGAATAGTTATTATCATTAATATTTACTTATACGCTGAGAGACAATAATGATAAAGAAATAAGTAAAAATTGAGCTTAAATGTTTATAAAATAAGGAAAAATGTTTTAAAAAAACAAATTTAATAAACCAAGAGTTATGATATAATTATTGTAAAATTATTACAATAGTTATATCATAAGAAGCTAAAGGACAACTCAATTTCTTTATAAATAATTTCTATAAATTATTTAGGATTAAGAAGTGTCTGGTTCCATACTCTTAGATTATTGGAATGATTTAAAATATGCATAACTAAAAGGAAAAGAATAATGAATAAAAGGAGGAATACAATGGGGAAGGTGTTGGGAAATAGATATAATAATAAATTAACAAGATTTATTCTAAGTTGCATTGCAATAACAGCAGTATTTCTTACAAATTTTATAGTTGCTAAAGCTACACAAGAAAATAGTCTTTATGAAATAAGTTCAAATAACATGGATAAGATGAAGGAACAACATAGATTTATTATTGATGCACCTATAAAATTTTATAATGACATAGAAAGAGTGGAGCAGGTATCGGACTTTAGATTTAAAGTTCTAGATTTTTTTCCAGAGGGCTACAAAGTTCAAGAGCTTCAATTGAAAAGGATTTCTGATAAAGATAGCGTTTTAGAAATAGTTTACGGAAATAAAGATGGAATATATTCGTTACAAATATCGGAACAAGATCCTTCAGAATCACTAAAAGTGATAGAAAATGGGAAATCTAAGGCATTAGAAAATTCTCAGGTGGAAATCTCTAAGCAACCAATGAAAGTAGGGGATATAAATGGACTAAGTGTTATTTTAACAACCACATTTCCGGTAAAAAAAGCTATGGAAAACCAATTAAGTGAAATAAAAGCTGTTAATAATTATTTTTCATGGAAAGATGATGGATTATGGTATAGTGTGGAATATAAATCGGATTCTAAAAGCGAAAGGAGTAGTAATAACTCATTAGAACTTTCAAGTGATGATATAAAAAATATAGTGAAATCGTTAAAATATCCTGAAGATACAAAAGATTTAAATTATTGTATAAAGAATCTTAATGGTGGAGATGTAGAAATGAACATTTATGACAGAGATGATATAGAAGAAGCAAAAAATGCTCTGGAATTTGATCCTAAATTTCCAATTAGAATTAATAATAATATAAGTATAACTAACTCCACTGCTAGATTAGTTGGAGATTTGAATAATAACAAAGAAAAAACATGCTATGAAATAAATAATCTTTATTCAAACAAAAATGGTTCGATAACATTTACTCAGTCTGCGAATTCATCAGTTTATGATGAAATGATGAAAAATAAGTATATTAAAATTAATAAAGAAGGAAATGTAGAGAAGAAAATTCAAGAATTAAGAATTGAAAATAATCAAGTATTTAAACGTTCACAAGAAGGTATCGTGCCTCAGGTTAATTATGTTTGGAAAGAAAATAACATATATTATAGTGTGATATTTTTTGTGAATATTGAAAATTGTGATGAAATTGTTAAAGAATTTATGAATTCAAAGCCACTAGAATAGAGCTATTTAAATAGAATATTGATAAATATATTATGGTAAGAAGACTTTTATAAAAATAGTAGGGAATATAACAGACAGACCCTACTATTTTTTAATTAAAAGGTCAATTAGCGCTAATTATAGAGGGGGTACCCCAAATTTCATTTATAAAGTTAGTGCTAATTTTAAAGTAGATTGTAGGATATTCTCCATAGTATATATAACCATTCCTTAATATCGTAAAAGGAACATTTTTACTACCATCTTTTAAATCTAAGAATATTTTTTTACATTTATCATTATTTGTATAGTCATCTAAAGAATTCTCTATATTTTCCGGTAGATATGGAGTTGAATCATCTAGTTCTTGAACAAAAGAATTAAGAAAATTAGGATCACTAGTTGTATAGAAGTTTTCTTTTTCATTATTCGAATCACTAGATGTTTGAGTTTGAACTCTGGCGTTTACGATATTTCCAGGGAGATTAAATTTTCCAAAAAAATCATTTCCGGTAGTTATTGTAATTCCATTAAGGCACTCATAAATTTCAGGGTGATTTGTCCCATCACTTAAAGTTACATTAGTCATTATTCTAAAATCTTCATCATATCCGTTTACCGCATATACATCATTAGTACCTATATTAGAAATGATATTTTTAGAATATGTGTTCATAGGATTAAAGTTATTTAATTCACCTGTTGTAGTACCGATTTTTCTGCCTAAAATATCTTTTGAATCTATTAATATAGGCGCGCGGAGATATACATTTCCGTTGTAAACAATTAACGGAACCATTTTCACTGATTTAGTTCTATCATGAAGATCAGGTATCTGAAATTTTGGAATGTATACAGTATTCGAACTAAAACTTCTCAAGGTTGAATTAAGAGTCAAAGCTTCATTCTTGTTAGAATTATTAGTAGTAGTGCTTGAAGTTGTTGCATATTGTGATGAATTTATATCATTTGAAGGTGTTAGATTATTATTATCAGAATTCTGGGAAACTGATGCTACATTTTCATTAGTGCTAGTATTTCCTAAAGTCGTCTCTTTAGAATATTTAACTTTATTATTACTATTATTATTGTTGTCATAGTTATTGTTAGTACTTGGTGAATTATCATGAAAACTTGAACTATTTTTTATACCAGTAGAGTTTTCAGCTTTTACATTTGATTTATTATTATCAATAGCATGGTTATTATTTTTGTTAGAAACAGGAGAAGAAATTGAATTATCATTAGTGAATTTATCTAATTCATCTTTTGAGGCATATGTCGTATTTCCAGAATCTATATTTTGGTGTTTATATGTATTATTTATAATTAGTTTAAAACTAGCGGTACCTAAAAGTATTAATAAGACAGCAGCTGCTTTTAATCCAAGTGGAGAATAATTTTTATTTGTTTTTATTCTTAATTGTGAAGCATCATTTAGTAATTCCATTTTTAGCTTGTCTTTAAATTCTTCACTTGCTTTTATTTTGGAAAAAGAGCTCTTAATTTTATTCATATTCAAAATCCTCCTTTAGTATAGATTTTAGTAATTTTCGTCCTCTGCTAAGTTGTGAACCTACAGTAGATTCCTTTATGTTTAAAATATTAGAAATTTCAGAAATACTATAATTCTCATAATAATATAAAAAAACGATACTTCTATATTTTACTGGCAGGCTAAGTACTGCTTGGATTACATCATTATCTTCCTGAGTTGTATCAACAAAATCATCTTCTAATGATGTGGTATTTTTAAAATAAGAAGACTTTAATTTATCTTTACTTAAATTTATAGCAACTCTAATTAACCAGGATTTCTCATGTGTTTCGTTCTTAAAATCAGGTCGTTTTTCAAGTAGTTTTATAAAAACCTCTTGGGTTATGTCTTCGGCATCACTTAAATTTTTCATATATGAATACGAAATTCGAATCAGCATATCGGAATACGTTTCTATTAAGTAATGAATGTAACTTTTGTTATTATCCAACTCATCCATTTGATTTTTACCCCCTCCAATACTTAATACGATTTATAACAACAAAATTTTGCAAACGATAATAATTTTCTTAGTTTATGATGAATTTCAATTTATTAGAATAAGTATATACGAGTAATAATTGTATATAGAATACTTTAAAAGATATTAAGAGTTTAATCAATTAAAATTCGAAAAATAATATTTTCATATATGTCTGTCATTAAACTAAGTAACATATAATATAAAAGCACTTTTTCTGAAATATTGTGTAGCAGCTTATAGGGAGAAATCAAGGTAAAAGAAAACTATCACTTTTAGTAATAGAAATGAAAAAGCTGTGCAAACTTATATATGAATAATATAGTAAGGGAGATAGATACATGAACAAAGTATTATATGTTAAAGCAAATGCAAAACCGGAAGGTCAATCAAGAACTTTCAAAATTTCAGATAACTTCATAGATGAATATAAAAAAAATAATCCCGATGATGAAATTATTACATTAGATTTGTATAAAACAGATATAGATTTCTTAAGAAGTAAGGATCTAGATACAGTATTCGGACCTAAAAACGATGAGAGTAAAAGTCATCCAGTACTTAAATATGCATATCAATTTGCAGAAGCTGATAAATATGTTATAGCAGCACCAATGTGGAATTTAAGTGTTCCAGCGATATTAAAGGCATATGTTGATTATATAAGTGTAGTAGGAATTTCGTTTAAATACACACAAGAAGGAGCTGTAGGACTTTTAGAAAATAAAAAGGCTGTATATATTGCGGCAAGAGGTGGATCATATGCTGAAACACCATATGAGCTTGATGGTATCTATTTAAGAAGTATACTAGGCTTTTTTGGAATAAAAGATATTACAACTATTTCAGCGGAGAAATTAGATGTACAAGGAGAAAATGTTGATAAAATACTAGAAGAAGCTATAGATAAAGCAAAGGAAACTGCAAAGAACTTCTAAATTTAATAATATTATTTATTAATCATTATTAACTATTAAATTAACTAGTTAATAATGATTAATTTTATCTATCCGGTTATTTCTAGATACAAATGTTAGAAAACTTTCATAAATTATAGATAACACAATCATAAACTATACTTAGACTATGAGATATATTCTAACTGGAAGAAAAGTATATTATTCATTTCGGAGAGTTATATGAATAAATTCAGGTCTTAGTTGGGGTATCTATATAAATAAATCTTTTTAGGTAGTAATCATAAACTTTAATACATTTTCTATATTGTAAAATAATTTGGTAACTATTAAACTAAATTATATATGTTACAATAATAAATCTATGTTTAAAGATTTAATAAGCTGAAAATTATTCTATTAAGATTAAATGCAGAAATAAATATGTTATAAACGGAGGAATTTTACATGAACGATAAAAGCATAGAAATTATGAAAAAAATAATTGAGGAAAAGAAACAAAAAAATAATAATATTAAGAATAATCAAAGGGCAAAAAAAGTTATAGGAAAACATTCTAAAGGTGTAAAAGTGGGTAACGGTGGAGGTTTATTTGATAAGTAACCTGAACAGCACAAAGTAAGTATTTAATAATAAATTTATATTAACTAGAAGAAGTATATTATAAATGAAAGGCGGAGAAACTTAATGATGATAATAATTTCCCCAGCTAAAACTTTAGATTTTTCTAAATTTAATGAAACATTACCAATGACTAAGCCATATTTCTTAAATGAGGCTAGAGAATTAGTTGAGGAGTTGAAAAAATATGATAATCTATCTTTGGAAAAGCTTATGAAAATAAGTCCTAAGCTAGCTAAATTAAATACTCAAAGATTTCAAAATTGGTCAGAGTCTTTAGAATCTGCAAGACAATGTCTAGTTGCATTTAAAGGTGAGGTTTTTAAGGGACTTGATGTAGGAAGCTATACGATGGAAGATTATTTTTATGCAAATGATAATCTAAGGATATTATCCGGACTTTATGGAGTTGTAAAGCCTTTTGATGGAATAAACTTATATAGGTTAGAAATGGCAACGAAGCTGAGTATTGGCGAGTTTAAAAATTTATATGATTATTGGGGAAATAAATTAATAGATAATATTTTGAAAGATGTAGAAATACGTGAAAATAAGACCATTGTTAATTTAGCTTCTTATGAATATTTCAAAGCAATAGAAAATATTAAAAGAATAGACGACATAAGGGTTATAACACCAATATTTAAGGAATACAGAAATGGAGAATATAAAATAATAACTATAATGGCGAAAAGAGCAAGAGGGCTGATGACCTCTTTTATTATAAGAAATAAGATAGAAGATTTAGAAAAATTAAAAGAATTCAATCACGATGGTTATGAATTTAATGAAGAGTTATCTAATGAAGCGGACTTGGTATTTACTAGAGATATACATAATAGATACTAGATAATTTTGGATTTACTTGCTTTTAGACAAGCTAATTTAATGTATTTTATATAAAGGAGGTGAAATTAGATGATTGATATACTTTTATTAGGTTGCGGAGGTGGAATGCCTATGCCCAATAGATTTTTATCAGCTACACTGATAAATTATAAAGGTAGGAAAATCCTGGTTGACTGCGGTGAAGGTACTCAAGTATCAATGAGAATATCAAATACAGGATTTAAGTCTATAGATATTATTTGCATTACTCATACCCACGGCGATCATATTGTAGGACTTCCAGGACTTCTTGGAACGATAGGTAATAGTGGAAGAACTGAACCCATAACAATTATAGGCCCAGAAGGAATAAGAGAAACAGTAGAAAAATTAAGAGTAATAGCAAATTGGTTGCCGTATGAAATTAATATAATAGAAAATCCTAAAGAAACCTTTAAATTATTTGATGGTAGTATAAATTTAGATGTAGATATATCAGTTCTAGAGTTAGATCATTCTTCACCATGTATAGGTTATTGTTTTTATTTTAAACGGCAGCCAAAATTTGATGTGGAGAAAGCTGAAAAAAATAAAGTTCCTAAAACTCTGTGGAATAGGTTGCAAAGAAATGAAGAAAATATTGTGTTAGATGGTGTTTTATATACGAATGATATGGTAATGGGAGAAGAGAGGAAAGGAATAAAAGTCAGTATAATTACAGATACAAGACCAATTAAAAATATAATAGAATTTATTAGTGATAGTGATTATTTCATTTGTGAGGGTACTTATGGAGATGATAAAGATTTACCTAAAGCTATTAAAAATAAACATATGACTTTTAGAGAAGCGGCTGATTTAGCACTCAAAGGCAATGTTAAAAAACTTTTATTAACCCATTTTGGAACGGCGATGAACGAACCAGAAGAATACTTAAATAATGCAAATGAAGTTTTCGATAAAACTATAATTGGTTTTGATAGGTATAAAACAACTTTAAATTTTAATGAAGACTAATCCAGGAGAACATAAAACCAATTTTGAATATTAGTTTTATGTTTTTTTACTTTTAATATTAGATTAAATCAATCTAAATATTTATATGGTTTGAAGTTATACTTGATAGTAAGAAAATTAACATAAATTTGAGTTGGGTGTGAATCTGAAAGATGAAATTATATAATTCTTACATATATAAATAGCCAATGTAATAAAAAAAGAGTATAATATGGTAGAAATTATATAATAATTGGAGACAAAAGAAAAAGGAGAAATCAAGAAATGTTTTTTAAAAAAATATATTATGTTTTTTATATGCTGTGGGTAAGGATAAAAGGAGTTAAGCATACATTTATTTTGAGAACTCAAGGTGATGAATCTGCTGAGGAATATGTAAGAAAAACTGCATATCTTTGGAGTAAATTCACTTTAAAAATAATAGGAATAGAATTAGATGTGACGGGCACGGAAAATATACCTGAAGAGCAATGCGTGTTTGTAGGTAATCATTCAAGTATATTAGATATAATAATATTGCTTTATACTGTAAATAAGAAGATGGGATTTATCGCCAAGAAGGAATTGTTAAAAACTCCGATACTAGGTTATTGGTTGAAAAAGAGCAAATGTGTACCTTTAGACAGAAGTAATACAAGAGCTGCTATAGCATCAATTAATGAGGCAATCGAAAATATTAGGAATGGAAGTTCAATGGTTATATTTCCCGAGGGAACTAGAAATAAAGAGGGAAAAGTAGGGCAATTCAAAAAAGGAAGTTTGAAATTAGCAACTAAATCTCAAGCTATAATAGTGCCAGTAAGTATAGATAGGGCTTCTAGAGCATTTGAAGATACTAGAAAATTTAAACCTACAAAAATAAAAGTGGTATTTGGGAAAGCTATTGCTACTAAAGACTTATCAAAAGAAGAAGAGTATAATTTAGCAGAGAATATAAGAAATACAATTATAGATAACTTAAAATAAAGAATAGTTAATAATTTTTAGAACCAAATTATTCGTATTAATACTAATGCGCAATTTTTAGCAAATAATTTTATGGGAAGAAGAAATTTATTTTATATAATAATTATCATAATTATAGATATAATTTAAATTATGTTTTTTCTTTGAGATTACTTAGTTGAATATTGTGCATTTGTTTTATATTACTTCCAAATAATTTATGTGATATACTTTAAGTAAATACTAGTAGAAGATTAAAGATAAATAATTATTTTATAAATAAACTATAAGGATGATTTGATGAAAAAGACAATAGGGATTTTAGCACATGTTGATGCAGGGAAGACTACATTTTCAGAACAAGTGCTTTATCATACAAAAAGTATAGCAAATAGAGGAAGAGTAGATCATAAAGACTCATTTTTAGATAGTCATAATATTGAAAAAGAAAGAGGAATAACTGTATTTTCTGATCAAGGGACTTTTGAACTGAATGGTTCTACGTACTACTTAATTGACACTCCAGGACATATTGATTTTAGCACAGAGATGGAAAGGTCTATAGAAATTATGGATTATGCGATAATCATTATAAGCGGAGTTGAGGGAGTACAGGGTCATACAAAGACAGTGTGGAATTTATTAAGAAAATATAAGATTCCGACTATATTTTTCATTAATAAATTAGACAGAACTGGAGCAGATAAAGATAGAGTTGTAAGAGAAATAAAAAGAGATTTATCTAGTGATGCGTGTTATATAGATAATAATTTTATTTATGACAGCAAAGAAGAAATAGATGATATAAACAAATTTGATGAGTTCAATTTAAATGAGTATTTAATAGAATTTATAAGTGAGCATAATGATGAACTTTTAGAAAAATATATTGAAGGAAACTATGATTATGATCTTTGGATAAAAACGTTTATATCACTCATAAAAGAAAACAAAGTATTTCCATGTTTTGGGGGATCTGCACTTCAAGATGATGGAATAATAGAATTTCTAAATATTATTGACAAATTAACATATACAGAGTATAAAAGTAATGAAAAATTTTCTGGGCGTGTATATAAAATTCGTCATGATGAAAATGGAAATCGCGTAACTTTTATTAAAGCTTTAAAAGGAAAGTTAAAGATTAGAGAGGAAGTAAGCTATGGTGGTGAATTCGTAAAAGAATTCGATCATGTACAAAATAATTCTAACGAAATTACTGAAAAAATAAGCAGTATAAGAATATATAATGGGAAAAGATTTAAAGCAGTAGATGTTGTAGAAGCTGGAGATTTATTTGCTGTGACAGGTATTTCAAAGGCAGTAGCAGGAGATGGTATTGGGGATCTAAAAGAAAAAACACAATACGAAATGACTCCAACCTTAATGTCTAAAGTGATTTTTGATAAAAATTGCAATGCTCGTGAAGTTTTAAGGTATTTCAAAGTGCTAGAGTCAGAAGACCCATCACTAAATGTTACATGGAATGAAATTCTTCAAGAAATCCATGTACATGTAATGGGGAAAATTCAGCTAGAGGTATTGAAGGAGTTAGTTAAAGAAAGGTTTGGTTTAGTAGTTGATTTTGGTAAGTGTCAAATTATTTATAAGGAGACTATAGCAGAAGAATCTATAGGTCGTGGACACTTTGAGCCATTAAGACACTACGCAGAAGTGCATCTTAAACTTGAACCGTTGCCAAGGAATAGTGGAATTGTTTTTGAAAATAAATGTCATGACGATGATTTGACTCAAGGAAATCAGAATTTAATTAGAACACATATTTTTGAGAGAGAGCATCATGGTATATTAACAGGATCGTCTATAACGGATATAAAGTTAACACTATTAACTGGAAGAGCCCATAACAAGCATACTTGTGGGGGGGATTTTAGGGAGGCAACATTTAGGGCATTAAGGCAAGGATTAGAGAAAGCTTACAATATACTATTGGAACCATATTATAAATTTGTAATAGAAGCCTCTAATGAACATGTAGGAAGAATTTTGGCAGATATTCAAAAACTAAGTGGAACTTTTGAACCTATAGAAATGCTAGAAAGCAAAGTGATAGTAAATGGGAGGGGACCAGTCTCAACATTTATGGATTACAGTATGGAAGTTATAGCTTTTACAAGAGGGAAAGGCAGCATAAATTTGATATATGATGGATATGATTTATGCCATAATAGTGAAGAAGTAATAGAAACTAAAGCATACAATAAAAACGCTGATATTGAATATACGTCAACATCAGTATTTTCTTCGCATGGTCAAGGCTATTTGGTCACATGGGATAGAGCTGATGAGGAAATGCATATTGAATTTGATGCATAAATAAGTTACTACAGTAAATTTACATTTAGGTAATTACTCATTTTAATAATTATAATGCAAATTTAATAATTTGGAGATAAAATGAAATATAAATTGGAGATTGAAAAGAAGATTATAGAATTTGAGTTGATTCGGAGGAAAAGAAAAACTATATGTATTAAAATTGAAGAAAGTGGAAAAGTTGTTGTTAGTGCTCCTTTAAAAACTAGCAAAGATTATATTATGTTAGTTGTGAGAAAAAGGTCAGATTGGATTTTTGAAAAGCAGAAAGAAATGATTCAAAGAAATTCAAAAAAGACTAAGAGAGATTTTACACCAGGAAGCACATTTATATATTTAGGAAAAGAGTATTCTTTTAAATTAATTTTTGATGAAAAAATAAAAAACATATCTATTCAACTTAGTGGAAATTCGAATAATGTATATAGAAATGGTGAAGAGCTATTAGGAGATATAGATATCAGTAATGAGGAGAAAAGTTTTATTATACACACAAATACAATGGAAATGGAAAAATTAAGGGCAGCATTTGAAAAGTGGTATAGGAAAGAAACTTTAGAGATCGTTACACGAAGAATAGATTATTATTCAAAGAATTTTAGAGACAAGGTTACAGATATAAGAGTGAAGGAACAAAAAAGAAGGTGGGCAAGCTGCACATGGAAAAATGCTATTCTATTTAATTGGAGATGTAGCATGGCAAGACCTGATGTTTTGGATTATATTGTTGTACACGAAATGTGCCATATGGACCACAGGAATCATTCAAAGGATTTCTGGAATAGAGTTCATGAAATAATGCCGGATTATAAAGAAAAACATGAATGGCTTAAATTAAATGGATTAAATATGTATTTATGAGATATAACACTGTAAAATATAATATGTGGATTTGGAGGTAACGCTTTGTTTTTTATATGTTACCTCTTTTTATAATCACATACTTCTAGATTAGCCTATATAACATTTTCGTCTAATTGTGTAAGTCTTTGTGTAGATGCATCTATATGCAAATTATACGCTAAACCTAAGACAACTAAAAGTCCCCCGATGATTTTGGCTAATGGAATAGTGTTTTGTATCACACAATCCAAAATGATTCCAGTAAAAAGTTGTCCAATAAATATTAATAAAGTAGCATAAAATGAGGACATCTTTGGTGTTATAACACTAGATAAGATGACAACAATTACTCCTAATAGACCACCTAGATAAGCATAAAGTGGAAGAGTGTGAAATTGTTCAAGTAAAAATTTATCTTTTATAATAAGAAATAATAATATTGATGCAACTAAACCAGTAATATAATTAAAAAAGCTTGATTGTACTAACCCTACCTTCTCAGAAAGTCTAGTATTTAGAATTCTTGAAATTACTACAATAGCGCCAGCTGCTATCGAAATTAAAACAAAAAACATATTGATAATTGCTCCTTTCTTTTAAAAAAATGACATGATAAAGATTCCAGCTATTATAACTAAGAGTCCTATAAATTTTTTCTTATTAAAGTTAGACTTTGGTACATCTAAGAATCCATAGTGATCAAAAGCTAATGAAGTTAATAGTTGGCCTAGAAGTCCTAATGCAACAGGAAGAGAAACTCCAAGAGCTGCATAGCTTAAGTTATTAAACATAACGGTAAAAACACTAATAGCGCCAGCAATATAAAGATATAATGGTAAGTTATTCTTAAAAGTAATTTTAATCTTTTTAAAGATAACTATTCCTATAACAATTATCAATCCCACAAAGTGAATTACAATTAAGGAAGAATAGTTGCCAAGTCCGTCAGATAATTTAGCGTTGAAAGCAATCATAATAGTTATAAGTACGCCTATTAGTAATGATAAAATATTATACATAAGTGCTATCTCCTTAAATAAATTTATTATTTTGTTTATAAATAGTTTTAAGAGTTATTTCGAAAGGAAAGTTGCTCTTTATATTGTAAATTACTATAATGAGATTTATATAGGACAAATGTCATGTTTAAAATTAATTTTTTATTCAATATATATTAGGAGTTGACTTCATTGATAAAGATAGAAGATAATATCAGGCTTTCAGAATACATAAATAAAAATAAATTAGAAAACCTATTTTCAGAAGATATGGGAAGATATATGGAACTATATATGTTCAATAAAAATGAATATATCTGTAGGGAAGAAGAGATTTTAGAAAATATGTATTTTTTGGTTGAAGGAAAAGCCAAAGTATCTAAACATCTAGAAAATGGTAAATCATTATTAATATCATTTTATAGCCCGATTACAATAATTGGAGATGCTGAATTTGTAAGAAATAATCCAACTGATTGCAGTGTTCAAGCAATTAAGGACACTTACTGTATAGGAATTAGATTTGATATTGTAAGAAAGATTCTAATAAATGATTGTAAGTTTTTGGTGAATTTATGTAGCTATTTGAGTGAGAAATTAACAAATAGCAGTACTAATACTTCAATAAACTTATTATATCCACTTGAAAATAGGCTTGCTAGTTATATAATAGCATTCTCTGAAATTGAAAATTCAAATACTAGAAAAATTGTATTTAGAGAAAATTACATTGAAATAGCAGAATTGCTAGGAACAAGTTATAGACATTTAAGTAGAACATTGAATAAGCTTTGCTTAGAAGGGATTTTGAAAAGAGATAATAAGGAATATTTTATTCAAGATTATGATAAATTATTGTATTTAGCAGGAGACTTATATAAATAACAAATTGTTTTATTTACTTATTGTTAGGATCTACCAGACATATAATTAGCATAGATTGATGCAAAGGCTTATTTAGATAAATATGCATTGAATTATATATTAAGAATAGTATTAAAAAATGTCCACTACTAAATTTAAAGTTATATTTAGTAGTGGACTTTTTATTTATACAAAATTTTGATTTAGTATTTTCAAAACTCCTAGTGGTCTAAATTTTATATTTCTACATTTCGTCTTCTTATTTTAAATCCAATTACATCCTCAATTTCGTTGACGTCTTTTATGTTCTTTGGATCTATAAACATACATGTATAGCCGCTTTCGCCAGCTCTTCCAGTTCTACCAATACGATGTATATAACTTTCAACGCTTTCAGGAATATCATAATTGTAGATATGTGTTATTCCGTTTATATCTAGTCCTCTTGCGGCAACATCGGTAGCAATTAAGTATTGAATTTCTGCATTTCTAAAAGATTTCATTATTCTTTCTCTTTTATTTTGAGGAATATCACTATGTAATTTTTCGCAATTATATTTACGAGTATGCAGGACTGCTTCAAGTTCATCAACTCTTCTTTTTGTTCTACAAAATATAATAGCCATAAATGGATTATCTTCATCTAGAACTTTGCATAAAGCATCTCGTTTTTTTCTATCAGTAGTTTCAACAATGTCTTGTTCTATAGCATCTAGAGCTATATCATCTTGTTTTATGAATACTTCAATAGGATTTTTCATATATCTATAAGCTAGTTTTTTTACAGAAGAGTCAATTGTAGCTGAAAAGCAAAGAATTTGTTTTTTTCTAGGCATCTTGCTTATAATTGATTCAACTTCGTTTTTAAATCCCATTAGTAACATTTGATCTGCTTCATCTAAAATAAAAGTTTTTAACTTACTTAAGTCGATTGTTTTCCTTTCTAGATGATCTAATAGTCTGCCTGGAGTTGCAATAATTAAGTGAATATTATTATTTAGTTTTTTTAACTGAGAAGCAATATCTTTACCTCCGTAAACAGGCAATATACTTATATCATTAAATTCTTTGAGTTTGTTAGCTTCATTAGTTATTTGTATTGCAAGCTCTCGAGTTGGAGTCAATATGAGAGCTTGAATTTCATTAGATTTTGGATTTATATTTTCTAAAAGAGGAAGTAAAAATGCAAGGGTTTTCCCAGTTCCAGTAGCTGCTTCTGCAATGACGTCTTTACCGTCTATTATTTGGGGGATACTTTGCTTCTGTATTGGTGTGGGATCAGCAATCCCTGATTTATTTAGTATTTTGATTAAATCGTCACTAAGACCTAATTGTTTAAAATTCATTATTTTCATACCTTTCATAATTTACAAATAAAGTATCAATTTAAGTATTTCTTTTTATGTTAGACACTATTCTTTATAATATAATTATCTAGCATTAAAAGTCAATCTACTATATAAAAGAGTTTTACAAAATAATAAAATGTGTTAAATTATAATAGGAAGAAGAAAATGTATTTACAATTATGGGAAAAAAGATATTATTTAATATATTGGTAAAGAAAGATTTGAAGAAAATCGTATGTAAAGCAAAACTTTTAATAGTTGATTTTCTAAATGTGTCTTAATATAATTAAATATAGAAGAAAGGCAAGATACGGTGATTTTATGAAGATTTCAACAAAAGGTAGATATGGATTAAGAGCATTAATTGATATTTGTATATTCTCGGTTTCAGAGATGGTTACTGTAAAAAGTATTTCTGAAAGACAAGGAATATCTGAGAGATATTTGGAACAAATATTTTCTTCTTTAAGAAAAGGAGGTATTATAAATGCTAAAAAGGGAGCCCAAGGAGGTTATTTTTTGGCTAAAAGTTCTAGAGAATTTACAGTTGGAGATATATTAAATGTTCTAGAAGGTGATTTACTTCTAATTGATATAGAGAATGATGAAAATGAAATAGAAAATTTTATGAGCGAAAATTTGTGGAATGTTATAAATAATAAAATAATTAATTTTTTCAATTCAATAACTTTAGAGGATTTGGTTAACGATTATAAAAAATACAATAGAGAAGATATGTATTATATTTAATCATGATTTAGTAGCAGTAGATATATATTTACTGCTACTAAATATGTACTGCCTACCATTACTGTAGGCTTATTTTATTTTAGCTTAATGCTTTTTAATTTGTTTTTTAATTCAAACATTTCTAATTCCAAGGAATCTATTTTTTTATCTAAGATTTCATTACGTTTAGAGTCAATTACCTTAGATTTTTCATCTAAAATTCTATCTATATCGGCCATAACTACTAATAATTTTTTAAATAAATCATATGCTGTTTCCATATGAAAACTCCTTTCATTAAAATATAAATAATCCATTAAGTGTAGATGATAATTAATTACTAGGTAGTATATTCAATCTAAATAATTATTGTGAATTATATATTTCTATAATGTTTTTAGTTAATATTATAGATAAATATCTATGTTAAAAGGGCTTGTATTATTTTTAAGACTATGTTATTATAATTTCAATAAATTAAAACCTTTGATAAGAATAGTAGATAATAAAACTTAGTGTAAAGAGAGTTCGATGTTTGGTGAGAGTCGAGTACTGAAGATATTATTGAATGGGTCTTTGAGGTGACATTTTGAAATCTTAAGAGTAGGAATGTACGGGAAGTCAGCCGTTAAAATGACAGGATATAATTATGGGGATTTTGTGTTAGGCTGAATTTCATAATAGTATCTGATAGCATATATACATTAGGTGGCATAGCGAAATTTATACATTTCGTCCTATTTAGGACGGGATGTTTTTTATTTTTAATAAGTTTAATATGTTATTTGTTCTTATAAAATATTTTTAATTCTAATAAATATAGAGTTAGAAGTAAAAGTACTTACTATTTTCCATATTAAATTTAACTATTATTTAAAGATTAAAGTAGCTATGAGAAATACCGTTTAGATTGTATTTGATTTTGGGTGGCATAACGAGTCACTTCGTCCCAATATTCGGGATGAAGTGGCTTTTTTTATATAATTTAACGAAAATTGGGGGGAGAATCATGATTAATATTTCAAAGGAAACTTTTAATCAAAAAAAGAAGGGTGAATGTATTTTTTCATTAATAAGTGAATTTAGAGGAGATGAAATTACTCCTATTAAAATTTTTGGTGGATTCAAAGGCAAAAGAAAATTTATTTTCGAAAGTGGAAGTAAAGAAAATTATTTCGGTAGGTATTCATTTTTAGGAGAAAATCCTTATAAAGAAATTTGTGGGGATGGAAAAGAAGAAATAGATGAACTCAAAAAAGAGAGTAGATTAAAGTTTGATAATAGTACTAATATTTTTTCATTTAAAGGCGGGGCTATAGGATATATGGGATATGATTCCATACAGTTTTATGAGAAGAAACTTAATTTTAATAACAAAGATGATTTAAAGCTTCCTATAATAAGATTTAATTTTTATAACAGGTATATTTGCTACGATCATTTTACTCATAAAGTTTATATTATAGACAACATATTAAATAACGATGCTCGAGAGTATGGTGAAATAATCGAATCACAATATAAATATATAAATAGTCTACTTTACAAGCCGATACTAACGGAGCCATCGAAAGGAAAGAAAGATGTTTCTTTCAGATTTCATACATCTAAAGAAGATTTTGAAGAAAAAGTTAGAAAAGCAAAAGAACATATATTGGCAGGAGATATATTCCAAGTTGTATTATCACAGAGAATGACTTGTGAAACTGAAAAAAACCATTTTGAGATATATAGAAAGCTTAGAGAAGAGAACCCTTCACCGTATATGTATCTAATAGATTATGATAGCTATCAAGTTATAGGATCATCACCAGAAAGTTTAGTATCGGTGAGAGAAGGTAAAGTTATTACAAATCCTATAGCTGGAACTAGAAAAAGAGGTGAAACTCCAGAAATTGATAATGCACTTGAAAAAGAATTAATTGAAGATAAAAAGGAGCTTGCAGAACATGTTATGCTTGTTGATCTAGGAAGAAATGATATAGGTAAAGTAAGCAAGATAGGAACAGTTAATGTGAGCGATTTTATGAAAATTGAGAGGTTTTCGCATGTTATGCATATTACTACTAAGGTTGTTGGGGATATAAAAGATGATTTGGACGGATTTGATGCATTAGCAGCATGTCTTCCAGCAGGAACAGTATCTGGTGCCCCTAAAATCAGAGCTATGGAGATTATAGAAGATCTTGAAGATTTCAAAAGAGGAATTTATTCAGGAGCCGTTGGATATTTTTCTTATGGAGGAAATATGGATACAGCAATTTCTATAAGGACGTTAATATTAAAGGATAAAACGGCTTATCTTCAAGCAGGAGCTGGAATAGTATATGATTCAGTTCCAGAAAAAGAATTTGAAGAAGTTCAAAGTAAACTAATGGCTTTAAAGGAGGCTTTAAGATGATTGCTTTAATAGATAATTATGATTCATTTACATTTAATTTATATCAATACTTAAGTGAATTTGCAGAAACAGTGGTTTTTAGAAATGATGAAATAACTGTAGAGAAGTTGAGAGAACTAAACCCAAAAGGTATAGTAATATCCCCAGGACCAGGCATTCCAGAGAATGCAGGTATATCCATAGAGGTTGTAAAAGAATTAGGAAATAAGATTCCCATCTTGGGTATATGTCTTGGACATCAAAGCATTGCAGAAGCTTATGGAGGAAAAGTAATTAGAGCAAGTGAAATTTTTCATGGCAAAACATCAAAAGTTCAAGTAAAAGGAAAGGATATATTTGAAGGAATACCAAGAAAATTAGAAGTTATGAGATATCATTCGCTTATAGTTGAGAATAGTTCACTTCCTAGCTGTCTTGAAGTACTAGCTTTAACTGTTGAAGGCAATTATATAATGGCACTTAAGCATAAGGAATACAACGTTTTTGGACTTCAATTCCACCCAGAATCAATATACACAGCAAAAGGTAAGCATATTATTGGAAATTTTGTGATTAATATTTGTGGGGACACATTAGGCGATTAAAATTAAATATTAAAGAATGTAATATTAAATGTGAAAGCGCTGAAATAAGCAATTTTATAAATTTTAAGGGGGCATTAAAATGATTATAAATGATGCAATCAAGAAGTTGGCTTTAAGGGAAGAATTAACAGAAGATGAAGTAAGAGGTGTAATTAATCAGATTATGAAAGGGGAAGCAACTCCGGCACAAATTGGAGGTTTCTTAGTTGGACTTAGAGTAAATGGGGAAACTCCAAGGCAAATATTAGGTGCAGTTAAAGCAATTAGAGATAATGGGGTAAAAGTTGAAATAGAAAACACAGAACATTTGATTGATACCTGCGGTACAGGTGGAGATGGTTCAAAAACTTTTAATATTTCTACAGCAGTAGCAATAGTTGCAGCAAGTGGTGGCGCTAAGGTTGCAAAACATGGGAATCGCGCAGTTTCAAGTAAAAGTGGTTGTGCAGATGTACTAGTCGAACTTGGAATAAATATTGATTTTGATGAAATTCAAAGTAAAAAAATCATTGAAGAAAATGGAATGGCATTTCTATTTGCACCAAAATACAATGGTGCCATGAAGAATGTATCAAAAGAAAGAAAAGAACTTGGAATAAGAACAATTTTTAATTTACTGGGACCATTAGCAAATCCAGCGCCAATTACTGGGCAACTAATGGGAGTATATGATGGAGCTTTACTAGAGGATATTGGGGAAGTATTGCTAAATCTGGGATTAAAAAGAGCAATGATTGTTCATGGTGATGATGGGTTAGATGAAATTACGATTACTACATCAACAAGTATATGTGAAGTTAAGGATGGAAAAATTAAAAATTATAAACTAGATCCAGAAAAGCTAGGTTTTAAGAAAGCTACTTTAGATGATATTAAGGGTGGGGAAGCAAAAGAAAACGCAGAAATAATAATGAAAATTCTTAAGGGGGAAAGAGGTCCTAAAAGAGACATTGTAGTTTTGAACTCGGGGGCCGCGTTATACGTAGCGAACTTAGTTGATTCCATAGAAGATGGTATTAAAAAAGCATCAGAGCTCATTGATTCGAGAGCAGCTTATAAAAAGTATGAGGAACTTTCTAGTTTGCAAGTGATAGTTTAAATAATAATAAAGGGGGCAATGCTTTTGATTTTAGATGATATTATTGAAATGAAAAAAATAAGGGTAGAGAAGAGAAAAAAAGAAATTCCTATGAAAGAATTAGAAAAACAAGCATTATGTAGAGTTGAAAATGAAGTAGAAGCAAGTTTTAGAAATCCTTTTATACAGGAATTAAGAAAAGATGGGTTATCAGTAATAGGAGAATTTAAAAAGGCATCACCATCTAAAGGTGTTATTGTAGAGGACTTTAATATAAAAGAAATATTAAACTATTATACGTATATTGGAATAGATGTATTTTCGATTCTAACTGAAGAAGATTTCTTTTTAGGATGTGATGATTATTTAAAAGAAATTAGAAAAATTTCGCATACTCCAATATTACGTAAAGATTTTATAATTGACTTCTACCAGATTTATGAGTCGAAAGTTTTGGGTGCGAATGGAATCCTGCTTATTGCAAGTGTTTTAGGTGAAAGGCTGGGGGAGTTTTACAAAGAAGCAAAGAGATTTAATTTAGAACCATTAGTAGAAATTCATAATAAGGCAGAACTAGATTTAGCACTTAAGCATGATTGTGAAATTATTGGAGTTAATAATAGAGATTTGAAAAATTTCAATGTTTCGTTAGATATAACTAAAGAATTAATTCGGTGTATTCCAAAAGATAAGATAATAATAGCTGAAAGTGGAATCATGAGTATAGAAGATTTGAATGTAATTAATGAATATGGAGTAGATGGAGTTTTAATTGGAGAATTATTTATGAGAAAAATAAATGATTCTGAATTTAAAGCTAAATATAAAGAATTTAGAAATAATAAGTAATTTATAAATCTAAAATAATATTAGATTATGTGAGGATTTGATATGATTCAAGTTAAAATTTGTGGGATAACTAATAAGAGTGAGATTAAATATTTAAATATATTAAAGCCAGAATATATGGGATTTGTTTTTACAAAAAGTAAAAGACAGGTAACATTAAGAGAAGCTAAACAGTTATCTAATAATTTAGATAAAGAAATAAAAATCGTTGGAGTATTTAAAGATAATTCTATAGATGAAATTTTAGATGTTACTAATGCACTACCTTTAAATATTATTCAGCTTCATGGAAAAGAAGATGAAAACTTTATATCATCGTTAAAGGCAAGTGTGGAGAAATCAGTAAGTATATGGAAAGCATTATCAATAAGCGATGCTGAAAATATAAAAAAATATGTAGATCATAAGTATATAGATTTAATTGATAATATCCTTATAGATGGAGATAAACCAGGTAGTGGAGAAACTTTCCCATTAGAAGATATATGTGAATTATTAAAAGTAGATTCTAATAAGGAAAATAATTACAATACAACTAATAATACCTGTAGCTTCTTTTTGGCAGGTGGTATAACCCCAGAAAATGTAGTTGAAAGAATAGAGAAAGTAAGTCCTTATGGAATTGATGTCTCATCAGGGGTAGAAATAACAAATGAAGATGGAACTAGAACAAAATCTTTTGAAAAGATGAGAAGTTTAATTGAAAAAGTGAGAGCAATTAATATTAATTGAATCAAGAAAGGGGAAAAAGTAATGAAAGGTAGATTTAACGAATTTGGGGGGCAATATGTTCCTGAAACTGTAATGAATGCACTTATCGAACTTGAAGATGCTTACAATAAGGTGATAGATGATAAAGAATTTATGGATGAGTACATGTATTATTTAAATTATTATACAGGAAGACCAAGTCCACTTTATTATGCTGAAAATATGACAAAAGATTTAGGTGGAGCAAAAATTTATTTAAAGAGAGAAGATTTAAATCATACTGGTGCTCATAAAATTAATAATGCGTTAGGACAAGTACTCTTAGCTAAAAGAATGGGTAAGAAGAAGGTCATAGCAGAAACAGGTGCTGGACAACATGGCGTTGCAACAGCTACAGTGGCAGCAAAATTTGGCTTGGAATGTAAGATATTTATGGGAGAAGAGGATATAAAGAGACAAGCTATGAATGTTAAGAAGATGGAACTTTTGGGTGCTGAAGTTGTTCCAGTATTAAATGGAGTAAGAACATTAAATGATGCAGTAACTGAAGCAATTAGATATTGGGCCTCAAATGTAGAAGATACATACTACGTTTTAGGAACAGCTGCTGGTCCTCACCCATATCCAACTATGGTTAGGAATTTCCAAAGAGTAATAGGTGATGAAGCTAGAAAGCAAATATTAGAGCTTGAAGGAAGGCTGCCGGATTATATCTTAGCTCCAGTTGGTGGTGGAAGCAATGCAATAGGAATATTTTATCCATTTATTAACGACAAGGAAGTTAATCTTATTGGAGTTGAAGCTGCAGGTAAAGGTATTGAAACTGGAGAACATGCAGCAACCATTACAAAAAAGGAAAAAGGAATATTACATGGAATGTTGAGTTATGTACTTCAGGATAATGATGGTGGAGTACTTGAAGCATATTCAATATCAGCTGGTCTTGATTATCCAGGAGTTGGACCTGAACATGCATATTTAGCTGAAACTAATAGAGCTGAATATGAAAGCATAACAGATGAAGAAGCTGTAAGAGATGGATTTATGTATTTAACCAGAATAGAAGGAATAGTACCAGCACTTGAATCGTCTCATGCTGTAGCATATGCTAAAAAATTAGCACAAACACTTAGCAGCGATAAAATCATAATTGTTAATATTTCAGGGAGAGGAGATAAAGATATGGATGCTGTGCTTGCATATCTAGGTGAAAAATAATGAATAGAATAGATTTATCATTTAATAAAGTAAAAGAAGAAAATAGAAAAGCCTTAATACCTTTTGTAACATGTGGAGCAGATTTTACGGTTGAAGAAACAGCTGATTTGATAGTGTCTTTAGAAAAAGAAGGAGCAACTATAGTTGAAATTGGAGTGCCTTTTAGAGATCCTCTTGCTGATGGCCCAGTAATACAAAATGCATATACTAAAGCGCTTCAAAATGGAACAAAAGTAAAAGACGTATTTAGATGTGTAGAATTAATAAGGGAAAAATCAGAAGTTCCGATTGTGTTAATGGTGTATTTCAATGTTGTATACTTTACTGGAGTAGAAAATTTCCTAAAAATAGCGGCAAAAAGCGGTGTAGATGGGCTTATAGTTCCAGATGTCCCTCTAGAGGAGAGGGGAGATCTTGATAAAGTCTGTGAAGATAATGGCATGTACTTAATTCCTCTAGTGGCTAGAACTTCAAAAGATAGAATAGCAGCAATAACAAAAGGGGCAAAAGGTTTTGTATATTGTGTATCTACAAATGGAACTACAGGGGAAAGAAAAACTTTGGATTCTGGAACTCATGAATATTTAGAAGAAGTTAGAATGAACGTAGACATACCAATGTGCATTGGTTTTGGAATTTCGTCAAAAGAAGTAGTAAAAGAAGTTAAAGACTATTGTGATGGGGTAATTGTAGGTAGTGCAATAGTTAAGAGAATGGCAGAAGGAAAAGAAGCCGTAATAGACTTCGTGAAAGATTTAAGTGATGGTTTTAAATAATATAAAGTATATTTAATATGAGCTATAAAAAATATCATATTTATTATTATGATATTTTCAGCTAAATCCACCTTATCGTAAAGATAAAGTGGATTTCTTACTCTGATGTTAAATAGGCTGAAAGAGAACAAAGTATAAATAGGATATTTGTTTTACAAGCCCCATTTTTCAATTTGACAACTAATTATACTTTCGGTACATATTCTTCTTTTGTACCAGTTACATGATCTACATATTTTATTAAATTTAGCTTCACTAAAATTTTTGTAAATAGTATCTATAAGTTCATGAAACGTATATACTTTATTTTCTTTGATATTGTATGTTTGTAAAGTACTATAATCCAATTCATTGACTTTATCCTGAGTTGTACAGCAATTGTTAACTTGTCTATTAGGACAATCATTACATATGGCATCACATCCTACAATAAACATAACCTTGGAATAAGGATTTTCCTTAATTAAAGTTACTAATTTATCCATGCCTCTTGTAAAATTCTTACTATATCCTAATCCCTGATAAAAAAATAAGCAATTTATATGATGTGGTCTAAGTAATAACATTTTTATAACTCCATCTGATTTTTCTTCCAGTATATAGCATATAAAAACAGTTTGTCAACCTTGTGAAATTATTAGGTTAACTATTTATATGATCGATTTATGAAATAGTTTATGTTGAAAATAAAGTTAATGATAAAGAAGTCTATAAAATATCTGAATATGAATTTTTTATAGGAGCAAAATATAATAATACATCAGTTAAAAAATAGTTTTATTAAGGTCTATTGAATATAAATAGTAAATTGTAATTAATAATGTTATAATTTTGAGGAAATGAGGTGTTTAAGTTTATGACAAAAAAGACTAGCAGAAATACAGATATATTAAAAGATACTAAAAATACAACATCTCCTAAAGTTTATTCTTTATTAGTAGAACTAGTAAATGCTGATAGGGAAGATTTAGCTGAAGATGTGCTAAAGATAGATTATTTATTAACATATGCAAATAATTGCGTAAAGGATAAAGATCTAAGAGAGGCAAGGGATACCTTAGGAATTGCTAGAAATAGAATTGATAAACTAATTGATAATAGTGTGAATGTTGAATATTTAGTTCATCTTTATGATAAAATTAACTCGAAATTATAAATTATTAGAGATTATTTAAATTATATAGATAAAATATAAATATTAATGTTATAATAAATTAATTTTCATTAAGTAATTGATGATTAAAATATAAAATGTAAAGTGAGAAGAATAAATGAGATTTGAAAGTTTAGAAAAAACCATAAACAAATTAGATAATGATATTGAAGCCTTAAGAAGGGTTAAACAATATTTATCAAATAAAGATGAAATTAATGAAATAAGCGATTTATTAAATAAGGAAAGACAAGTATATGCGGATGAATTGTATATAGGTGATGCTGTAGCTTATAATGAGAGTTTAGAAATATTAAAGCAATTGTTAAATAAAGAATTAGGAAAAGATGAACAAGTTAAATTATTAGAAGATATAAAAGAAATACACGGAAGAAAGTCGCCAAATGTCAGTAAAAAAAGTCATGGACTTAATGCGTGGCTTAAGTTTCTTGATATCCAATGTGAGTGGATTGAAAATCCTAATAGTGATTGGTCAACATTAATTATAAAAGGATTTATACCAAGGAATAATAATTAAAATATTTTTTCAAGAACAAGTAGGTTTTCATATTCATGAGAACTTATTTTTTTCTGTAAGTTTGTATAATCTTCTATGCTTTAATAAAAAATAGAATAGAAGTAGAGGGGATTCGTAGCGTATTATATTTTAGGGTGTTATACACACAAATAGTTTGAATTACTAAATATAGGAGTAATTTATAATGTAAAAATAAAGAAAAGTCATTATTATATAAAACGCTTAATACTAGTGTATCGCTCAGCACTATAATCAGATAAATATAGAACTTTTATGAAATATAAAAATAATTTAATTTTATAGTATAAATTTAGAGTCACTGGGTATAGTAATAATGTAAAATATTTAGTTAAAGATAAAGTTATAAAAAGCAACTACATTTTATAAAACTATCTAAAATGTAAGATAGAAAAAGTTTTCGGAAAGTTATTGACAAGAATAAGCAGCGGTGATATGATGTAATTCGTCGCTGAAAAGCATAAAATTCAATAACTTAAAGCTTATAAAATGTTTAAAAAGTTTTTTAAAAATGTTGTTGACAAAGTCTGAAAGCGATGATATACTGAGTAAGCTGTCAGAAACGACAGAAACTTGTAAAGCCTTGTAACAAGAAGGTTTAGAAAGAAAAATTGGTCTTTGAAAATTGAACAGAATAACATAAATATATTTAAGTAAACCAGCAATTCTTTATTTGAGTAAGCTAAGATTAAACTTTTTATTGAGAGTTTGATCCTGGCTCAGGACGAACGCTGGCGGCGTGCTTAACACATGCAAGTCGAGCGATGAAGCTCCTTCGGGAGTGGATTAGCGGCGGACGGGTGAGTAACACGTGGGTAACCTGCCTCATAGAGGGGAATAGCCTTCCGAAAGGAAGATTAATACCGCATAAGATTGTAGTGCCGCATGGCATAGCAATTAAAGGAGTAATCCGCTATAAGATGGACCCGCGTCGCATTAGCTAGTTGGTGAGGTAACGGCTCACCAAGGCGACGATGCGTAGCCGACCTGAGAGGGTGATCGGCCACATTGGGACTGAGACACGGCCTAGACTCCTACGGGAGGCAGCAGTGGGGAATATTGCACAATGGGGGAAACCCTGATGCAGCAACGCCGCGTGAGTGATGACGGTCTTCGGATTGTAAAGCTCTGTCTTCAGGGACGATAATGACGGTACCTGAGGAGGAAGCCACGGCTAACTACGTGCCAGCAGCCGCGGTAATACGTAGGTGGCAAGCGTTGTCCGGATTTACTGGGCGTAAAGGGAGCGTAGGTGGATATTTAAGTGGGATGTGAAATACTCGGGCTTAACCTGGGTGCTGCATTCCAAACTGGATATCTAGAGTGCAGGAGAGGAAAGTAGAATTCCTAGTGTAGCGGTGAAATGCGTAGAGATTAGGAAGAATACCAGTGGCGAAGGCGACTTTCTGGACTGTAACTGACACTGAGGCTCGAAAGCGTGGGGAGCAAACAGGATTAGATACCCTGGTAGTCCACGCCGTAAACGATGAATACTAGGTGTAGGGGTTGTCATGACCTCTGTGCCGCCGCTAACGCATTAAGTATTCCGCCTGGGGAGTACGGTCGCAAGATTAAAACTCAAAGGAATTGACGGGGGCCCGCACAAGCAGCGGAGCATGTGGTTTAATTCGAAGCAACGCGAAGAACCTTACCTAGACTTGACATCTCCTGAATTACCCTTAATCGGGGAAGCCCTTCGGGGCAGGAAGACAGGTGGTGCATGGTTGTCGTCAGCTCGTGTCGTGAGATGTTGGGTTAAGTCCCGCAACGAGCGCAACCCTTATTGTTAGTTGCTACCATTTAGTTGAGCACTCTAGCGAGACTGCCCGGGTTAACCGGGAGGAAGGTGGGGATGACGTCAAATCATCATGCCCCTTATGTCTAGGGCTACACACGTGCTACAATGGCTGGTACAGAGAGATGCTAAACCGTGAGGTGGAGCCAAACTTTAAAACCAGTCTCAGTTCGGATTGTAGGCTGAAACTCGCCTACATGAAGCTGGAGTTGCTAGTAATCGCGAATCAGAATGTCGCGGTGAATACGTTCCCGGGCCTTGTACACACCGCCCGTCACACCATGAGAGTTGGCAATACCCAAAGTTCGTGAGCTAACGTGCAAGCGAGGCAGCGACCTAAGGTAGGGTCAGCGATTGGGGTGAAGTCGTAACAAGGTAGCCGTAGGAGAACCTGCGGCTGGATCACCTCCTTTCTATGGAGAAATCTAGATCAGCATGATGTCTGACTAGTACAGATACATTATTATGTATCAAAATATAAAATACTTGCTCAAAGGTTACTTAAGTATTTGTTCTGTTCAATTTTGAAAGACTAAGTCTTTCAAAATGCGTAGCTTAGTAGCGACAAGTGCGAGAAAGCGAAAATTTTATGAAATGAAGCGTACTTCACGTACGTAAATGAGTAAAATTCGAAGCTGACGAAGCAATTGCCGATAATAAGCAGGCAGATGTTCTTTGAAAATTGCACATAGATTTAATGTATATAAAATACAACAAAGCCAAGAATAAATATTCTTTGTGAAATGATTAAGTAAATTAAATATATTTGAATAAAATATATTAATTTACCAAAAGCGAAGCTTAGTAGTGACAAGAACGAGGAAGCAAGAGTTTTAGGAAGCGAGCGTACTTCATGTACGTGAGTGAGTAAAACACGCAGCTGACGAAGTTATTGGTGCTAATAAGCGAGCGAACCAAAGGTCAAGCTACAAAGGGCGCATGGTGAATGCCTTGGCATCAGGAGCCGATGAAGGACGCGATAAGCTGCGATAAGCTTCGGGTAGGCGCACATAGCCAGAGATCCGAAGATTTCCGAATGAGGAAACTCACATGGGAAACCCCATGTATCATAAAGTGAATACATAGCTTTATGAAGGTATACCCAGGGAACTGAAACATCTAAGTACCTGGAGGAAGAGAAAGAAAAATCGATTTTCTTAGTAGCGGCGAGCGAAAAGGAAAGAGCCCAAACCAGAGATTTATCTCTGGGGTTGCGGACAGAACATAACGAGAAATCATAGTTAATTGAACACAACTGGAAAGTTGGACCACAGTGGGTAATAGTCCCGTAAGTGAAAACTATGATAATCAGTTCTGCACCAGA
Organism: Clostridium beijerinckii; assembly: GCF_036699995.1. Classification (NCBI taxonomy): domain Bacteria; kingdom Bacillati; phylum Bacillota; class Clostridia; order Eubacteriales; family Clostridiaceae; genus Clostridium; species Clostridium beijerinckii. The sequence goes on from NZ_CP144906.1 coordinate 1,941,565, forward strand.
GTACCACGAGACACGTGAAACCTTGTGGGAAGCAGGGAGGACCACCTCCCAAGGCTAAATACTACCTGATGACCGATAGTGAAGCAGTACCGTGAGGGAAAGGTGAAAAGAACCCCGGGAGGGGAGTGAAATAGAACCTGAAACCATGTGCCTACAACCGATCAGAGCACCTTATGTGTGTGATGATGTGCTTTTTGTAGAACGAGCCAACGAGTTACGGTATGTAGCGAGGTTAAGTACTTAAGGTACGGAGCCGAAGGGAAACCGAGTCTTAATAGGGCGACTAGTTGCATGCTGTAGACCCGAAACCGGGTGACCTATCCATGGCCAGGTTGAAGCGAGGGTAAAACCTCGTGGAGGACCGAACCACGTTGCTGTTGAAAAAGCATGGGATGAGCTGTGGATAGCGGAGAAATTCCAATCGAACTCGGATATAGCTGGTTCTCCTCGAAATAGCTTTAGGGCTAGCGTCGGAAAATGTGAGTAGTGGAGGTAGAGCACTGAATAGGCTAGGGGGCATAGCGCTTACCGAACCTTATCAAACTCCGAATGCCACATACTATCAGTCCGGCAGTCAGACTATGAAAGATAAGTTCCATGGTCAAAAGGGAAACAGCCCAGATCGTCAGCTAAGGTCCCAAAGTGTAAGTTAAGTGGAAAAGGATGTGGGATTTCTAAGACAACTAGGATGTTGGCTTAGAAGCAGCCACTCATTAAAAGAGTGCGTAATAGCTCACTAGTCAAGAGATCCTGCGCCGAAAATGTCCGGGGCTCAAACTTACCACCGAAGCTACGGGTTCACGTTTTACGTGAGCGGTAGAGGAGCGTCGTAATCGGGCTGAAGTCGTACCGTAAGGAGCGGTGGACTGATTACGAGTGAGAATGTTGGCATTAGTAGCGAGATGTAGGCGAGAATCCTACAGGCCGAATATCTAAGGTTTCCTGAGTAAAGTTTGTCTTCTCAGGGTTAGTCGGGACCTAAGGCGAGGCCGAAAGGCGTAGTCGATGGACAATTGGTTGATATTCCAATACCACTATAATCGTTATTATCGATGGTGTGACGGAGAAGGATAGGATGTGCTAGCTATTGGATGCTAGTCTAAGCGTTTAGGGAGTTGGGATTGGCAAATCCGTTCCAACAATTCTGAGGCGTGATGGGGAAGGTTCTACGGAACCGAAGTATCTGATTCCATGCTTCCAAGAAAAGCATCTAGAGAGAGAAGTAGTGCCCGTACCGCAAACCGACACAGGTAGATGAGGAGAGAATCCTAAGGCCGACGGAAGAATTGCAGTTAAGGAACTAGGCAAATTGACCCCGTAACTTCGGGAGAAGGGGTGCCTGAGAAATCAGGCCGCAGAGAATAGGCACAAGCAACTGTTTAACAAAAACACAGGTCTCTGCTAAAGCGAAAGCTGATGTATAGGGGCTGACGCCTGCCCGGTGCTGGAAGGTTAAGGGGAACACTTAGCGAAATATCGCGAAGGTGTGAACTTAAGCCCCAGTAAACGGCGGCCGTAACTATAACGGTCCTAAGGTAGCGAAATTCCTTGTCAGGTAAGTTCTGACCCGCACGAATGGCGTAATGACTTGTGCACTGTCTCAACTGCAAATCCGGCGAAGTTGTAGTGCGAGTGAAGATGCTCGCTACCCGCGATTGGACGGAAAGACCCCGTAGAGCTTTACTGTAGCTTAGCATTGAATTTCGGTATTGTCTGTACAGGATAGGTGGGAGACTGGGAAACTAGGGCGTCAGCCTTGGTGGAGTCGTTGTTGGGATACCACCCTGATAGTATTGAAGTTCTAACTGGATGCCATGAAACTGGTGACAGGACATTGTTAGGTGGGCAGTTTGACTGGGGCGGTCGCCTCCTAAAATGTAACGGAGGCGCCCAAAGGTTCCCTCAGAACGGTCGGAAATCGTTCGAAGAGTGTAAAGGCAGAAGGGAGCCTGACTGCGACACCTACAAGTGGAGCAGGGACGAAAGTCGGGCTTAGTGATCCGGTGGTACCTCGTGGGAGGGCCATCGCTCAACGGATAAAAGCTACCTCGGGGATAACAGGCTGATCTCCCCCAAGAGTTCACATCGACGGGGAGGTTTGGCACCTCGATGTCGGCTCGTCGCATCCTGGGGCTGAAGTAGGTCCCAAGGGTTGGGCTGTTCGCCCATTAAAGCGGCACGCGAGCTGGGTTCAGAACGTCGTGAGACAGTTCGGTCCCTATCCGTCGCGGGCGTAGGAAATTTGAGAGGAGCTGTCCTTAGTACGAGAGGACCGGGATGGACTGACCTATGGTGTACCAGTTGTTTCGCCAGAAGCATAGCTGGGTAGCTAAGTCGGGAAGGGATAAACGCTGAAAGCATCTAAGTGTGAAGCCCACCTCAAGATGAGATTTCCCATAGCATAAGCTAGTAAGACCCCTTGAAGACTACAAGGTTGATAGGTCAGAGGTGTAAGTATGGTAACATATTTAGCTGACTGATACTAATAGGTCGAGGGCTTGACCAATATAATCAAGTTGTAATATACATTAATAGAGGAAGCTCGACTCACTGGCGTTCGCTGAGTAAGTTCGAGTATCCAAATATAAAATTTGGACTCTCACTTATGTGCAATTTTGAAAGAACAAAACTTTCATAAGGAATAATTACAGTAATAGTTTCATGTAAATGTAGTATAAGCGTAAACTAAGAGTCTTTTTTCAAAGGAAACTCGACTCACATTCGTTCGCTGAGTGCTAATTTACACGAAATCGAAGATTTCTGTAAATTATGCATCTCGTGATGATGGCATAGAGGTAACACTCCTTCCCATTCCGAACAGGAAAGTTAAGGTCTATAGCGCCGATGGTACTGCATGGGAGACTGTGTGGCAGAGTAGGACGTTGCGAGGTAATAAAAAATATGCTCAGATGATAAGTTATCATCTGAGCATATTTTTTATTATAAAGTTTTTTGATTTAAAATAATAATTAAAGAATCATTTAATATAAAAATTCAGCTTTAAGGATTTGTAATAACTACTATACAACGTGTAACTAATTTTTTGGACACGACTATACTGGTATTAATAGAGATAAGCATATATATTGAAATTTATTTCTATGCACAATTTTTTATAGTTAGATTTCATTATTTGGACTGTTTAAGAATTTGCTAACTATCATTAAATTGTGATTGTGATAAATTACTTTAGAAGGTGAGATTATGATTAAATTAGTACTAGTAAGGCATGGAGAAAGTCTTTGGAATTTAGAAAATAGATTTACTGGATGGACAGATGTGGATTTGTCAGAGAATGGATTAAAGGAAGCAAGTAGAGCAGGAAAAATACTTAAGAAAAATGGTTTTGTATTTGAAGTAGCTTATACATCAGTTCTAAAAAGAGCGATAAGAACATTATGGATAATATTATATGAGATGGATTTGGCATGGATTCCTGTTTTTAAATCATGGAGATTAAACGAGAGGCATTATGGAGCCTTACAAGGATTAAATAAAGCAGAAACTGCTAAAAAATATGGAGAAGAGCAAGTTCATAAATGGAGAAGATTTGTAAATGTAAAACCTCCAGAATTGACTAAAGAGGATACCAGATACCCTAGAAATGAATATAAGTACAAGGATTTAAATGAAGAACAGATACCCTTAACAGAAAATCTTGCTGATACTGAAAGACGTGTGTTAGAGGAATGGAGAGGAAATATAGCTCAAGATTTGAAAGCAGGTAAAAGAGTGATAATATCTGCTCATGGAAATACATTAAGAGCTTTAGTTAAATATTTAGATGGTATTCCAGCTGATAATATAGCTGATTTGAATATTCCAACAGGAATACCTTTAGTATATGAATTGGATGAGAAGTTAAAGCCAATTACTCATTATTACCTATCAGATAAGGAATAAGCGATAGGATAAATTGGTGTAAAAATCTGAATTCAAGAAAGAATTACAATAGCTATAATAAAGAAATATAATTTATTGCGAAGACAGTAAATCTTCTAAAATTTTAAATTATGATTGTTAATGAGTGAAATACTGAATCACATGTTTAAATTATATATAGATTTACTGTTTTTGTGATTTTATTCAAATTAAATATAAAATTTTGTACTTTTTGTTTATATATTTCTATTAATATAAAGCGTATAATTACATAGTTGTGGAGTACAGAATTCAAATAGGATATTTTTGTGGTATCGTACTAAATGTTTGACTAATATAAATTAATTTTTACTAATATCTTTAAGGGGGAGACATTAAATGATGATAACTAGAAATTTAACAAAAGGAAATCCGGCAAAATTGATATTGCTGTTTACTATTCCTTTATTAATAGGAAATATATTTCAACAATTTTACAACATAGCAGATACATTTATTGTTGGTCGTACAATAGGCGTAAATGCTTTAGCAGCAGTAGGATGTACAGGAAGTATAATGTTTTTAATTTTAGGGTTTGCTCAAGGTTTAACATCTGGACTTTCAATCATTACTGCACAAAAATTTGGTGCAGATGATAAGGAAGGAGTTAAGAAAAGTTACTTCACAGGCATAGTTATTAGCATGATAATAACTATAATTCTTACAACTATAAGCACGATTCTAGCTAGACCTATATTAGAACTAATGAATACACCTGTAGAAATTGTTGATGATGCATATAATTTTGTAGTAGTAATATTTATTGGAATAATAGCGTCAATGTTTTTTAATTTTTTTTCTAATATTATTAGAGCTTTGGGAGATAGCAAAACTCCATTAATATACCTAGTGGTAGCGTGTATTTTAAATATAATTTTAGAATTTGCATTTATATTAATATTCAAGATGGGAGTAACTGGGGCAGCTTGTGCAACTGTTATAGCCCAGGGAGTATCGGCATTATTGTGTATGTGGTACATAAAGAGAAATTTGCCCATACTTAAGTTAAGGAAGAGTGACTTAAAGTTATCCAAAGAAACTTTTTTAGAACACATTAAAATTTCTCTACCAATGGGATTTCAGGCATCTATAATAGCAATTGGAGCTATCATATTACAATTTGCATTAAATAGCCTTGGGGCTACTTCTGTAGCTGCATATACTGCTGCTCAGAAAATAGATACTCTCGCAACTCAACCTATGATGTCATTTGGTATAACAATGGCTACATACACAGCTCAAAATTTTGGTGCGGAAAAAATTGATAGAATTAAAGAAGGCGTAAAGAAATGTGTTTTCATATCAGTAGCATTTAGTATTATAGTGGGCCTTATAAATACTTTTGCAGGTTATTTTCTTACAGGAATCTTTGTTGGATATGATCAAAAAGAAGTTATTAGGTTGTCGCAAATATATTTAACTTCAAACGGATTAAATTATTTTTTACTTTCACTACTGTTTATATATAGATATACGCTTCAAGGATTAGGACAAAGTTTTATTCCAACAGTAGCAGGAATTATGGAATTATTAATGAGGACGTTCGCTGCAATTATATTATCACGACCGTTAGGTTTTTTAGGCGTATGTATAGCTAATCCATTAGCATGGCTTGGAGCATGTATTCCACTTATAAGTGCATACTATATTAGCATTAGAAGAATAGATATAGAATATTCAAAAAAGAAAAGCTGTTTGTATGAATCAAATATAGATGCATGCAATTATATAAGTAAGTAAAAGTTAGTTTATATAGTAACTTTGTATTGTCGTAAGATTTATGTAATAAGGAATGAAATAGGATTATTTAACACCAATAATCTTAGTTCATTCCTTATTTCATTTTCTTGAATATTTTAATTATGTTTAAATCTATACCTCTAATAGAGTGACTTGCAATTAAATATTGAATTTATATTTATTTCTTAGCTTCTAAGATAAATCATATATTTTGAACAAATAACTTATCCTAGAGGTATATAAAATGTTTTAATATTTAATGAAGTTATGACGTGTTTGTTTAGAAAATCAGTGAAGATGAGCAGAAGTTTGATAGATATAATAACAGAAGAATTTTTAGTTTTGATAAAACTAAGTTTAGTATAGAAGATTAAAAGGAAAGTGAAACTAGATAAATTAATATTGGTGAAAAATTTCCACAGATATTTGAATGTAAAATACTGAATATATAAAATTTATAATATATATACTTAAGAATATAAAATAGGTTTTATATAAATGCTATAATTAGAAGATCGGGAGTGAGATTATGGACGGAAAATCAGTGATAAAGTGGCATAAAGATATAAATGGAAAAAGAGTAGTAGATGCTTTGATAAAAAATGATTTTGATGCGATATATTTGGCAACTAAAGATGAGGTAATAGAATTTATTATGAAATATGTGAAAGCAGGTACTAAGGTCGGTTTTGGTGGTTCAGTGACAATATCTGATATGAAAATTCAGGATAAAGTTAAGGCTGCTGGAGGGAGAGTTTTTGATCATGGAGAAGTATCAAGTGTAGAAGAGGCTATGTCTATTGCAAGAGAGGAGATATTTAGTGATCTATATTTATGTAGTAGTAATGCTATAACTTTAGATGGGACTCTTATTAATGTAGATGGAATGGGAAACAGGATATCAGCTATGACTTTTGGACCTAGAAAAGTCATAATTGTAGCAAGTGTTGATAAGATATGTAAAGATGAAGCAGCAGCTTTTGAGCGATTGGAGAATATAGCATCACCTATGAATAATAAGAGACTTGAGAAGCCGAATCCTTGTTCAAAAACTGGCATATGCATGAATTGTAAATCGCAAACTAGGATATGCAGAGTATATTCAATTATGAGAAGAAAGCCTATGACCACAGATATAACCGTAATAATTATGGGAGAAAGTGGAGGCTTTTAGTTACAATGAATTAAAAATACTTAATATATTTTGATAATTATATTAAGATGAACATACATTTTTATAAAGTGGATATAAATTAAAAATTTAATAAAGTATTTATTGTAATAAAATGAAAAATAATATATAAATATATATGAAAATAAAAATGCTAGAATTAATAATTAACATTTTTAGCATTTGTTATTAAAATAAAGATAAAAAGTGAGGAACAAAATGGAAGATAATCAAAATATACAAGACAAAATAAAGAGTTTTTTAGAAGAGAATAGGATAAATGTTAAAGGTGGAACTATAACAAGTGAAAAGCAATTATCACTAGTTTTAAATGATCTTGCAATGGGTGATTTGAAAAAAGGAAAGCTAGATAAGGCATTATATTTTACAGAAAAAGCAGCTGAATTCAATAAAGAAAATTATTATTCATATTTTATAAAAGGTCTAGTATATAGAAAGTTAGGTAAAAATGAAGATGCGATTGAAGCATTTAATGTATATTGTAAAGACTCTGATGATTCATTAACCCACATATATATGGGACTTTCGTATGCAGAATTAGGAAACATAGAAAATGCATTAGATCATCTTAGAAAAGGCGAAAAGAACATCTCAAAAAATGAAAAGGAAGATCATAAATTATTAATCTGTGCGACTTATGAGTGTATAGGAAATATATATTTAAGTAAAGAAAATATAGTAGAATTTAATGAGAGAGATAAATATAGTATGAACTATAAAAGTGCAGTAAGATATTATAAAATGGCACTAAAAATAAATAGGAGAAATCCTGATTTAATCAATAGATTAGCTGCATGTTATTATCATATTGAAGATTTAAATAAAGCATTATATTGCTATGAGCAAGCCGCTAAGATTGTAGAAGATAAAAGCATGTATGTAGAAGCAATCAAAGAAATGCATGAAGCTGGTGCTAAATCAGAGCCAGCAGGATTTTAGTCTATAAGAAAATTGTATAGATAAAAAAGCTTAATGTTATATTTTAGTAACATTAAGCTTTTTTGTGTTTTAATAAGCCAAAGGTAAACAACGTTAAAATATTGTATGTAAATTAATTTAATACATTCTGAAAAGTAAAGCAAAAATATCTTTCTAGACTAGAATTAATTAAAAGAGATAGAGACTAAGAAATACATAACTGATATATATATAAATTAACTTGTAAAAACTATCATAACATTTCTACATAACGAACGTTTTTTAATAATATAGTTCTAATATTTATATTTGTAGAGAATACAAATGTCTTTCGTGGGTTGACAGATGAGCAGATATAGGATAATATATAATTTGTTAATAATCGTCGGATTAAATTAATAAATTAATAATTTTATACTTTAGGGATTAATTTATATAAACAATTTCAATAGAAATATTAAAAAGAATAGTAATATTTAAACAATGAATAGCTGGTTAATTATTTTCTATGTTTTTTGTAAATCTTATTGTCAAATTATTATTTTTTTACAGCGTACACCTTAAGAAAATAAAACTAATACTAGGGGGCTTATTTTATGAAGAAAAAAATTTCTTTACTTTTGGCGCTGGCTATGACAACTACATTTACGCTGGCGGGATGTTCAAAATCAAATACTAAAGCAAATATAGACAGCGATGTTATAAAAATTGGTGTATTTGAGCCAATGACCGGTGCTAACGCAGCTGGTGGACAGCTAGAAGTTGAAGGCGTAAAACTTGCGAACAAGCTCTATCCAACGGTTAATGGAAAAAAAGTTGAGCTGGTTTTTGCAGATAATAAATCAGATAAAGTTGAAGCGGCTAGTGCAGCATCAAATCTTGTGGAACAGGAACAAGTTAATGCAATTATAGGAAGCTGGGGAAGTGGAAACTCTATGGCGGCAGGAGATGTTGTACAAGATGCCAAGGTTCCAGCAGTTGCAGCCTCAGCTACAAATCCTCTTGTAACAGCTGGTAATGATTATTACTTTAGAGTTTGTTTTATAGATCCTTTTCAAGGAACTGTTATGGCAAAATATGCAGCAAATAAATTGCAAGCTAAAAAAGTAGCGTTACTTCAAGAGGTTTCAAGTGATTACTCAGTTGGAATTTGTAAGTTCTTTACCGATGAATTTATAAAGATTACAGGAGATAAAGATGCAATTATAGCTAAAGCTAACTATAATACAGGTGATCAGGATTTTACAGCTCAACTCACAAATATAAAGAGTAGTAATCCAGATGTGATTTTTGCTCCAGGTAATTTTACAGAAGGAGCTATGATAATAAAACAAGCAAGACAGCTTGGAATAACTACTCCAATAATTGGAGGAGATACTTGGGAAACGCCAGAATTTTTAGATATAGGTAAAGAAGATGTTGATGGAACAGTATTTTCTACTTTTTTTGCAAGTGAGACTCCTATAACTAACGAATCAAAAGTCTTTCTTGATGAATATAGAAAAGAATATAATAAAGAACCAGCAGCGGTTTCAGCTTTATCATATGATGCATATCTAGTAATTTTAGATGCAATTAAGAGAGCTAATTCGATAGATCCAGTAAAGATTAGAGATGAAATTGCAAAAACCAAGAATTTTCCTGGTGCTGCAGGAGTAATAACTATAGATCAAAATAACAATGCAGTAAAAGACGCAGTTTTAAAGATAGTTAAAGATGGTAAATTTACTTATCTTGATACAATAAAACCTGAAGAAAATTAATTAGGGGTGAAAATATGACTTTAATGAATTTAAGCACATTTATGCAAAATTTAGCAAATGGTATCTCACTAGGAAGTTTATACGCACTTATAGCTATAGGATATACTATGGTCTATGGAATATTAAAACTTATAAATTTTGCGCATGGAGATATATTTATGATGGCTGCATATTTCGGATTTTTCGGAGTTGCAACATTTGGACTACCTTGGTACTTTGCTTTTATAATTGCAGTGGTTATAACAGCATTCCTTGGAATGGGAATTGAATTCACTGCTTATAGACCGTTAAGAAATGCACCTAAGATTTCAGCTTTAATTTCAGCTATTGGTGTATCCTTCTTACTTGAAAATTTAGCAGTTGTTTTATTTGGAGGAAGACCTAAAGCATTTCCAGATGTAAAGCTATTTACAGATGTAATAGTTATAGGTGGAATTTCAATTCAAAGACTTACTTTTATAATTCCAGTTGTTACAATAGTAATACTATTTGTTTTATTACACTTAGTTAATAATACGAATATTGGTATGGCAATGAGAGCAGCTTCAAAAGATGTTGAAACTGCAAGGCTTATGGGAATAAATGTAAATAAGACAATATCATTTACTTTCGCTATAGGATCGGGATTGGCTGCAGTGGGTTCTATGATGTGGTGTGTAAAATATCCACAAATAGTTGCACTTATGGGAATGATGCCAGGTCTTAAATGTTTTATAGCAGCTGTAATTGGTGGTATAGGAGATATTAAGGGAGCAGTTATTGGTGGTTTTATACTTGGACTAGCTGAAATTATGTTAATTGGGTTCTTCCCTGGACTTACAGGGTATAGAGATGCTTTAGCATTTATACTATTAATCGTAATATTGCTATTTAAGCCTACAGGAATAATGGGCAAAAATTTAACAGAGAAGGTGTAAAAATGAACAATAAAAATAAATTTTTAAATATAGCTCTTATTGCAATTGTATTTTTACTCTTATTTGTTGCAAATAATAGCTTGGACTCTTATAAAATTAGAATCTTAAATTTATGTGCAATATATACAGTTCTTGGACTAAGTTTAAATCTAATAAATGGATTTACAGGATTGTTTTCACTAGGACATGCAGGATTTATAGCAGTAGGTGCTTATACAACTGCATTGCTTACAATGAGCGAAAAAGTTAAAAATCAAAATTTCTTTATGGAACCATTAATGGCGCCTTTTAATCATATATCGGTACCGTTTATTGTAGCTTTGTTAATAGCTGGTCTTTTATCAGCATTTATAGCAGTTTTAATAGGTGCTCCGGCTTTAAGGCTTAAGGGTGACTATTTGGCTATTGTTACTTTAGGATTTGCAGAAATTATAAGAATAGTTATTACTAATATACAAGGTTTAACAAATGGAGCTTTGGGTCTTCGTGGTATTCCTCATATGACAAACCTATATTGGAGCTTTGGAATAGCAATTGTGACAATAATAATATTGCTATCACTTATAAATAGTTCATATGGAAGAGCTCTAAAATCAATTAGAGAAGATGAGATTGCAGCTGAAAGTATGGGAATAAGTTTATTCAAACACAAAGTAATAGGATTTGCTATTGGTGCTTTCTTTGCTGGAGTTGGAGGTGGATTACTTGGGAACTTAATGGGAACAATTGATCCTAATATGTTTAAGTTCAGCCTTACGTTCAATATACTTCTTATAATAGTTATTGGAGGAATGGGAAGCGTTACAGGAACAGTTATATCAGCTTTCATCGTAACAATACTTGGAGAAGCTTTAAGATTTTTGGATATGGAAAAACAATTTGATTTGGGAATCTTTAGCTTTTCGGGAATACCAGGACTTAGAATGGTTATTTTCTCAATTTTGCTTATGATAATAGTACTATTCTTCAGACATGGAATAATGGGAACAAAAGAATTTTCTTGGAAATCAATATTTAAATATTCTAATGATAGACCTCTAGAAAAAGGAGGAGACAAGTAATGACATTATTAAATGTACAAAACGCGACTATGCAGTTTGGAGGACTTACGGCTGTAAAAGACTTTAACCTTCAAATTAATCAAGGAGAAATAATTTCTTTAATTGGACCTAATGGAGCTGGTAAAACTACAGCTTTTAACATGATTACTAATGTTTATACTCCTACTAGAGGAAAAATAATTTTTGATGGTACTAATATTACAGGAATGAGACAAGATAAAATAACGCAAACTGGTATAGCAAGGACATTTCAAAACATAAGACTTTTTAAAGATTTGAGTGTACTTGATAATGTTTTAATAGCAAACCATGTTCATATTAAGTCAAACTGTCTTGAAGCGATGTTAAAGCTTCCTAGGTATAAAAGAGAAGAAAAAGAGATGGTTGAGAAATCTTTAGAGCTTTTAAAAGAGGTAGGTCTTGAAAAGCTAAGAAATGAAAAAGCAAATTCTCTTCCATATGGCATGCAAAGAAAACTTGAAATAGCAAGAGCACTTGCTACTAATCCAAAGCTTCTTCTTCTTGATGAGCCAGCAGCAGGGATGAATCCTACAGAAACTGATGAGCTTACAGATTTTGTTAGAGAAATTAAGGATAAATTCGATTTAACTATATTTATGATAGAGCATCATATGAATATGGTTATGGGTTTATCAGATAGAATACAGGTTTTTGAATATGGAATAACTATAGCTGAAGGTACACCTTCTGAAATACAAAATGATAAAAAGGTTATAGATGCATATTTGGGGGTATCTGAAGATGATTAAAATTGATAATTTAGTAGTCGCTTATGGTGGAATTGAAGCATTAAAAGGAATAAGCTTAGAGGTACCAGAAGGGAAAATTGTAACTTTAGTTGGTGCCAATGGTGCAGGAAAAAGTACTACGCTAAAATCTATAGTAGGTCTAGTTAAACCAAAGAGTGGAACTATAAGTTTTGATGATGGAACTGATTTAACTAAGCTTAATACGGAACTCATGGTGAAAAAAGGTATAGCATTAGTACCAGAAGGAAGAAAAGTTTTTTCAGACCTTACAGTACTAGAAAATTTAAAGATAGGTGCTTATACAAGAAAGGATAAATCAGGTATTCAGGAAGACTTGGAAAAGGTATATTCACTTTTCCCAAGACTTAAGGAGAGAACTTGGCAATTATCGGGAACTCTTTCAGGAGGTGAGCAACAAATGCTCGCCATAGGAAGAGCACTAATGTCAAGACCAAAGTTAATAATGATGGATGAGCCTTCTTTAGGACTTGCACCAATAATCGTAAAAGAATTATTTGGAATTATAAAAAAAATTAATGAAGAAGGCATGACAGTTCTACTAATTGAGCAAAATGCAAATGCAGCTTTAAAAATTGCTGATATTGGTTATATTATGGAAACTGGAAGAATAACACTAAGTGGCTCAGGGCAAGAATTACTTTCTAATGATGAAATTAAAAAAGCTTATCTTGGTGAAGCTTTATAATATGAAAATTTTCGTATTTAAAGAAGAAATGGCAAGTCAGGAAATAACAAAATACTGACTTGTTATTTTTTGCATTTAAGAAATTTATTTTATTCTTATTGCTAAAATGTAGTGTGAAAAAACTATAATTTTTTATACTGTGTATACTGATAAGATTAAATTGATATTTAAATATTAGGGGGAAATATAGATGAAAAGAAAAATTTCATTGCTTTTGGTTATAGCTATGATGACTTCTTTTACTTTAGGAGGTTGTAATTCAAAATCAGGCACAAGAGCTAATGATGATAGTGATGTAATAAAAATAGGTGTATTTGAACCAATGACAGGTGCAAATGCAGCAGGCGGACAGCTAGAAGCAGAAGGTGCAAAACTTGCAAATAAGATTTATCCAACTGTTCTTGGTAAAAAGGTAGAACTAGTTTTTGCAGATAATAAATCTGATAAAGTTGAAGCAGCTAGTGCAGCTGCAAACCTTATTGAGCAGGAGCATGTTAATGCTATTATAGGAAGCTATGGAAGTGGTTTCTCTATGGCAGCAGGTGATATAGTACAGGAAGCTAAGGTTCCAGCTGTAGGTGTAACTTGTACAAACCCTTTAGTAACTGCAGGAAATGATTATTACTTTAGAGTTTGCTTTATTGATCCTTTTCAAGGAACTGTTATGGCAAAATACGCAGCTAATAAGTTAATGGCTAAAAAGGTAGCAATTCTTCAAGAGGTCTCAAGTGATTACTCAGTTGGAATCTGCAAATTCTTTACTGATGAATTCAAAAAGCTAACTGATGATAATAATGCTGTTGTAGCAAAAGCAAATTATAACACAGGAGATCAGGATTTCTCAGCACAGCTTACAAATATTAAAGGAAGCAATCCTGATGTAATATTTGCTCCAGGGAATTTTACAGAAGGAGCAATGATAATAAAGCAGGCAAGGCAACTTGGAATTACAGCCCCAATAATTGGAGCTGATACCTGGGAGACACCGGAATTTTTAGATATAGGTAAAGAGGATGTTGAAGGAACTGTATTTTCAACATTTTTTGCAACTGAGACACCTATAACTGAAGAATCTAAAATTTTTCTTGATGAATATAGAAAACAATATAATAAGGAGCCAGCAGCAGCTACAGCATTAGGGTATGATGCATATCTAGTAATTTTAGATGCAATTAAGAGAGCTAATTCTGTAGATCCAGTTAAAATTAGAGATGAAATAGCAAAAACAAAAGATTTTCCGGGTGCAGCAGGAGTAATAACAATTGATGAAAACAATAATGCAGTAAAAGAAGCTGTTTTAAAGATAGTTAAAGATGGCAAGTTTACTTATCTAGATACAATAAAGCCTGAATAGAATTAAAAATGTAAATACTTTAATAAAATAGATAATGCATATTACAATTAAGTTCCAATATTGTGGTCCTAACTGAATAACTTGATTTATAAGGATTCTAAATGTATACTTAGTATTTAAAGATATATATGATAATAATATTTATAGATAGAGGTAAATTGTTGTATGTTTTTTATAGGTATATTTGGCATTGAAAATAAAAATAAAGAAATAAAGATTTTAGACAATTTAAACTGTAAAAAATGTAATAAAGTTTTTCGGGGAAAGCTGATAAAAAATTTTAATTATTTTCATTTTTTCTTTATTCCCATTTTTAAGTGGAATATAAAATATTATATAATATGTGATGGATGTGGAACTAACTTTAGTATTTCAGTGAACAAAGGAAAAGCCATTGAGAATAACGAACCTGTAAATATAACTTATTGGGATCTTGAGGAGCTAGAAAGCAGTAATTATAGAGATAATTATAATAGTGGTATATGCAGGAACTGTGGTATGGAAGTTGACCCAAGTTTTCAATTTTGTCCTCATTGTGGGAATAGGATTAAATTTTAAATTAAAAAAAATCAAGTAGCCGTTGTAGCTACTTGATTTTTTTTCTCTAATTAAAAGTTTCACAAAATCACGTTGATTCGAGTAAATATTGATAGAGAAATCTTTAACTATAGAAATATATTGTAATAGTTATTGAAATGGAATAACGTGGGTTTTATAATATATAATGATAGAATAGGTTTCTAATTCCAAAAGTCAAAATTGACATTAAGATAATAATATATTAAAGAATTAGTGATTATGAAAGAGGATATTAAATGGTTAATTATATAATATTTCTTGCAATGTTTTTAACAGCATTTGTTTCGGCGCAATTATGCATATTTTTATTTTATAAAAAAAGAAGAATACATTTAAACGGTCTTTTAGGTGTTATTTTAAGTGTTTTTATATATAGTTTATTTTATTCTTTTGAATTAATATGCCCTAATTTAACCTTTATGAAATTGTTTACTGGGATAGAGTATATAGGAATAGCATCCATTCCGGCTTTTTGGGTTATCATGGCTCTAGAGTATACTAATAAAAGTAGGTATATTACTAAAAAGCTCTATATGTTGTTATTTTCTTTGCCTACGGTATTAGTGGCATTAAATATTACTAATGACTATCATCATCTATTTTATAAAAGTTACACAGTTGACATTGCAGATAATCTATATATTGCAAATCTTAAACCAGGCATTGTATATGTTATATGCGTAATTTTTGTAAATGTATGCTTCATAGTAGGGAATAGTCTGTATTTAATTTTTTATAGAAAAGAAAACAGTTTATATAAAAAGAGAAGTTTTAAAATCATGCTTACATCATTTATTCCTTGGGTTGGATATTGGATATACATGTCAAGGATTACGTCTATAAGAATAGATATAGTTCCAATTTTTATGGGAGTATTTTGTTTGATATATACATACGCTTTGTTTAAATCAAATATCTTTGAAACAGCTACTATTGCTAGACATGTTATTTTTGATAATATTTCTGAAGCAATATTAGTGTTAGACCAAGAAAATAAAATAATAGATATGAATAATATAGCAGAGAAAATTTTTAATATAAAATCAAAGCTAGCAATAGGACAAGACGTATGCACAGAATTTAAAGAGTATCAGGAAATTATTCAATATATATATGAAGAAAAAGAAACTAGTTTCAACTGTGAAATTAAAATAAAGAACAAACTCTATTATTTTAAAGGAAAACTTACACTAATTAATAATAATAGAGGGAAGGGGAAAGTTATTGTTTTGAGTGATAATACTGAACAAGTTTTAATGATTAAGAAACTTGAATACTACGGCATCACTGATGTTTTGACAGGAGTATATAATAGAAAGTATTTCTATAAAATTGCAAAAGAAAAAATTGAAGCTTGTTCGGATAAGAAACATATGTCTCTATTAATGATGGATATAGATAAATTTAAAACTATTAATGATACTTATGGGCATCCTATAGGCGATATTGTTTTAAAAAAGGTAATGAATATTTGTAAAGAATTATTGGGGAAAAAATATTATATAGGAAGATATGGGGGAGAGGAATTTTTAATTTTACTAGATAATGCTAATTCAGAAAAAGCTTTAGAAATTGGTGAAACAATAAGGAGAAGGATTGAAAATTTAGAAATACTCCATGACAATAAATGTATAAAAATAACATCTTCTTTTGGGATATTTACATCAGTTAGAGAAAGAGATTTGGAAAATATGATTAAATTTGCAGATAAAGCTTTGTATGAAGCGAAGAGTTTAGGAAGAAATAGGGTTTCTATAAAAATGGGGAATAGTTAGATTATTATAAATGGTGTAGCACATTGATTATTACAAAGTAAAAAAACTTTAAATAGTTATTATAATACTATTTAAAGTTTTTCTATTTTAAGATATTTAATTAAAAAATTCATGAACTAAAAATACATTTTTAGTTTTTGTTTGCTTCAAATCTATCAACATGTAATATAGAAGGAAATAATTTCATCCATAGCATTACAACTGCTATAGTTCCAATGCCTCCAATAAGAGCAGCGGGAACAGTCCCGAATAAAGACGCTGTAATTCCTGATTCAAATTCACCAAGCTGATTAGAAGTTCCTATGAATATCATATTTACAGAGCTAACCCGTCCTCTCATATAATCTGGAGTATTAAGTTGAACAAGCGTAGATCGTATAACAACGCTAATTACATCGGAAGCACCTAAAATCAAAAGAGCAATGAAAGATATTATAACAGATCTAGATATTGCAAAAGCTATAGTAGACAAACCGAAGAATATAACAGCTATGAACATTGTCTTTCCTACCTTGTGTTTTAATGGTTTTCTTGCAAGATAAGCAGACATTAATAATGCTCCAACGGCAGGAGCAGATCTTAGTATTCCTAAACCAAAAGAACCTATCATTAGAATGCTACTTGCGTAAATTGGAAGTAAGGCAGTTGCGCCACCAAACAATACTGCAAATAAATCTAGTGATATCGCCCCAAGTATTATAGGTCTGCTCTTTATAAAAGATATTCCTGCGAATAAAGATTTTATAGTAGTTGGCTCAGATTTAAATTTTTCTTTCTTGATTGAAATCTGATATATAAGAATGCCTGATATTAAATATAAGATACCAGTTAATAAAAAAACTAGTGTTGGGCCAAAAGAATATAAAATTCCACCAACAGCTGGTCCTATAATAACTGCAAATTCTGAAACTGAAGACATTAAAGCAGAAGCTCTCGGGAAAATCTCCTTACTAACAATATTAGGCAATAAAGCTTGCATTGGTGGGCCTTCAAAAGAATGAGCTACCGCTATAAAGAAAATGAGAATTAAAAACCGTTCTTTAGTAATTAACTCATTATAATTCCCAAAAGCCATAATAAAAATAAACACGCTTTGAGTTACTTGGCTTAAGGTTACTATTCTTCTGCGATCATACCTATCCGATATATGTCCGACAAAAAGAGAGAGAAAAAGCATTGGTAAAAACTGAACTAGTCCAACAAGACCTAAATAAAATGCCGAATGAGTTAATGAATACATCTGCCATCCAATAGCAACTGTAATCATTTGATATGCGAAATTAGTGGATACACGTGCTGTCATTAATAGTCTTAATGATTTATTTTTGAGCAAAGCAGAATTATCTTTAGTTGAAATCATTATATTTCAGAACCTTTCTGTATATAGATTATTATGGCTAAATGAACATTCATAAACATAAGTAAATTATAGGTTTATAATATATTAAATAGCATTATTAATAGTATATAACGGAGAAGAACACGTATCAAGTTAATAATGGAATTATTTTCTTCCTATTCTATAAGTAAAGCCATAAACTCTTAAAATTTTTAAGGAATCTATTAAATGGATTGTGTGATTTGATATAAAAAATAAATTTATTAACATAAAATTTATTGGTTAAAAATTAGCTTTGGGTTAAGATATAATAAGGCAAAAAATTCGAAATTGATGGAGAATAAAATGGAAAAAAGTTATTTTGAAAAAGAATTCATCAACTGTAAATAATTATTTATGTTAAAAATATGATAAAATAAACATTAATCTAGTATTAAATATTATTAATACACATAAGAGGAGGATGTAATATGAGTTTTGGAAATCTTCAGAAGATAAGTAATGGAAAGAGAACTTTTGGGATAACTCCACATATTCCAGGCGGTTTTATTACTGTGGAGACTATGCAAAAAATTGTGGATGTAGCAAAAAAATATAATGGTATATTAAAAATAACTTCAGGACAAAGGATATTAATAACTAATCTTAAGCAAGAAGACTTAGAAAGCATTTGGAATGAACTTGGAATGGAGCCAGCAGTTAAAACACAAAATTCAGTTAAGAATGTTGAAATATGTCCGGCTGGATACTGTAAAAGATCTAAATATAACACAATTGGGACAGGAATGAAACTTTCAAGAAAATATCAATGGATGGAAATGCCATGTAGGACTAAAATAGGAGTAGCAGGCTGTAGGAATGCTTGTGGAAGCGTTTATAGTAAAGATATTGGAGTAATAGCAGATAAAACTGGATTCATTGTTGCAGCAGGGGGATCAGGAGGTTATAATCCAAGAATGTCAGATATCATTGCTAAAGATATAACAGAAAGCCAAGCATTGAGTTTAGTGGATAATATTTTTGAATATTATATAGAAAATGCAGAAGCAGGAGAAAAGTTGGGATTTTTTATTGATAGAATCGGAATTGAGAAATTTAATCAAGAGGTTCTAAAAGGTATAGACATATAAATTCCTTATAAATAATTTAGACTTATATAGATAATACCTAAAGAGTTTTTTAAACAAGGTAGAATTTTGATTAAATAAAAAAATTAATTCACGGGGGAATAATGAAAAAAATAAAAGCGGTGTTATTTGACATGGATGGAGTTATATTCGATACAGAGAGAGTATACTTAGAGACTTGGAGAAAGATTTTTAAGAAGTATGGATATAATATGAGTGATGATGTTTATATTTCTGTAATGGGAAGAGGTCGGAAAAACGTAATCAAGAAATTTTTAGAGTTATATGGAGAAGACTTGCCTATAACACAAATGTATGAAGAAAAAGATAAGGAATTAAAGAATGCAGTAGAAAGTGGTCAAGTTGCTATTAAGGAAGGCGCGAAGGAAATTTTAGAGTTTCTAAAAGAGAGAGGATATAGAATAGCTCTTGCGACATCGGCTAAAAGAGAACGAGCCAATATTCAGTTTAGAAATACTGATATAAAAGAAGATTTTGATGTTATGGTTTATGGTGATGATGTAGTAAAAGCCAAACCAGATCCAGAAATATTTCTAAAGGCGGCTAAAAAGCTTTGTGTAAATCCTGAAGATTGTATTGTTATAGAGGATTCTGCTGCAGGTATTGAAGGAGCCTATAAAGCTAAAATGATAGGAATACATGTAGAAGATCTTAAGAAAGCCGACAGTGATATACTAAAGTATTGTCATATAAGCTTTGAGAATCTACTAGATATTAAGGCGTACTTAAGTAAGAATATTGATAGGTAATAATTAATATATTCAGAATTTACGCTAAATTGTGTTTTTATAAATATTTATTATCTTACTATTTTGATAAAATGCGGTACATAGCTTGGAGATTATTCTAAAATAATACTTATTTTAGACAACAAATTTATTAATAATAAATTTGTTGTCTTTTTTTATAAAATAATCATATAATATTTAATAATTTTCTATAAATATATGTTATAATAGATTGGCGACGCATAAAATAGAGAGCTTCGTATTTATCTCGTTATTAACTTAAGGGGGAGGATAATAAGTTTATTATTAAACGTGTTAAGAAAGTTTTATTAACTTGAAGAATTCGCGAAATATGGTGTATCATATATATGGATTTTCTTTATTAAAATAGTGCGTTAATAGATACAATAGATTATTATGCGACGGTTTTGTTAAAAATAATAAACAATTACACTAAATAATATATATTTTATATGATTAGATTTGAAAATAAAAAGAAGACAAAATGTTAAGGAGTGAATATTATGGGAGATAATAAAAAATCTTTTATACAAAGTGCATTAGGCTCAGTTTTTTCTGTTTTTAGCGAAGATGAATTAAAAGAACTGTCAAACGGCAGAAAAATTGCTATATGTGGAAAAGTTAACAATCCAGGGATAATAGAAGTTCCAGAAGGGGCTACCCTTAATGAAATAATACAATTATGTGGTGGGCTTATAAACAAAAGTAACTTTAAAGCAGCTCAAATAGGACTTCCTTTCGGTGGTTTTTTAACAGAGGATAGCTTAGATAAAGAATTTGATTTTGGAATATTTTATGAAAATATTGCAAGAACAATTATTGTTTTATCACAAGAAGACTGTATTATCCAGTTTGAAAAATTTTATATAGAATACTTACTAGCAAAAATTAAAGATGGATCTTATAAGAACTATGAGGTTGTTAAAGAGGACATAACTGAAATGTTTAACATATTAAACAGAATAAGTAAAGGTGTGTCTAATATGCGTGAGATTTATCTTTTGAGAAATCTTGCAGTGACAGTGAAAAGTAAGATGAACCAAAAGCATAATATCATGGAAGAAATAATAGATAAATTCTATGAAGAAATTGAAGAACATATAGAAGAAAAGAAGTGTTATACATCACAATGTAACCATTTAGTAAAACTAACAATTACTAAAAAGTGTATTGGATGTGGAGCTTGCAAAAGAGCATGTCCTGTTGATTGTATAGATGGAGAATTAAAAAAGAAACATGAAATAGATTATAATAGATGTACACATTGTGGCGCATGTGTGTCTGCATGTCCTGTTGATGCAATAAGTGCAGGAGATAATACTATGTTATTTCTTAGAGATTTAGCGACACCTAATAAGGTTGTAATTACTCAGATGGCACCAGCAGTTAGAGTTGCGATAGGTGAAGCTTTTGGCTTTGAACCAGGAGAGAATGTTGAAAAGAAAATAGCAGCAGGTCTTAGAAAACTAGGAGTAGATTATGTGTTTGATACAAGCTGGGGAGCTGATTTAACAATAATGGAAGAAGCAGCAGAACTTCAAGAAAGACTTGAAAGACATCTAGCTGGAGATGAGAGTGTAAAACTTCCAATTCTTACTTCATGTTGTCCTTCATGGATTAAATTTATAGAGCAGAATTATGGAGATATGTTAGATGTTCCTTCTTCAGCTAAATCTCCAATGGAGATGTTTGCTATAGTGGCTAAAGAAATATGGGCAAAAGAGAAGGGTCTTTCAAGAGATGAAGTTACTTCAGTTGCTATTATGCCATGTATTGCAAAGAAGTATGAAGCTTCAAGAGCGGAATTTTCAGTAGATATGAATTATGATGTTGATTATGTAATCACAACAAGAGAACTTATTAAAATATTTGAAAATTCAGGAATAAACTTAAAAGAAATTGAAGATGAAGAAATAGATACAGTTATGGGAGAATATACTGGAGCTGGAATTATCTTTGGTAGAACAGGTGGAGTTATAGAAGCAGCTACAAGAACAGCTCTTGAAAAGATGACTGGAGAAAGATTTGATAATATAGAATTTGAAGGCCTTAGAGGTTGGGATGGATTCAGAGTTTGCGAACTTGAAGCTGGAGATATAAAATTAAGAATAGGTGTTGCTCACGGACTTAGGGAAGCAGCTAAGATGTTAGATAAAATAAGATCAGGAGAAGAATTCTTCCATGCAATAGAAATAATGGCTTGTGTAGGTGGATGCATCGGCGGTGGTGGTCAACCTAAAACAAAGGGAAATAAGCAAGCAGCATTGCAAAAAAGAGCAGAAGGATTGAATAATATAGATAGATCAAAGACACTTAGAAGATCAAATGAAAATCCAGAAGTACTTGCTATATATGAAAAATATTTAGATCATCCATTAAGTAATAAAGCTCATGAATTACTCCATACAGTATATTTCCCAAGAGTAAAAAAAGATTAGAACATGAATTTGAGTGTGATTTAAAATTATGGAAAAACCTCGATGTTAAATATCGAGGTTTTTCTTAAAATTATATTAAAATATAGAATATATCATTTTTTACAGTTTATTATTTGAAAGAGCATTTTTATAATTTTCTTTACATATGCAATTGAAATTTATAAAATGAATGTGTACGTGTTTTTCATATGATTATGAGTATATTTAAATATTCTTTATGTAATGTTAAATTTTATTATATATTTAATAAGTATCTTTCATTAAAATATTTTGAGAAAAAATCGGATTCAATTATATATAATACATTTATATTTTGTATAATGAAATTATGCAAGTTATAGCATAAAGAATAGTGTTTGTTTATATATCTCTAGCTATTTTAATTTACTTATTTAAGCCAAGTAATATTAATATTTTATCATCTAATAAATAGATCAAATAATATTATTATGAAATTTTATTTAAAATAAATAAAAGAGATTATATAATTATTATCAATTGATAACGAGGTGGATGTTGGCTATTAATTTTTTAGTAGTAAGATAACATAATTTGAAGTGATTCAAGAAATACTACAATTGTTAAAATAAGGTGAGTAATATTAAAATTAGGTTAAGTTTTTTAAAAAGAGTTTAAAAGTGTTACAAAATAGAATATACTTGTTACTGGATTATGATATTTAACAATATGTCGAATATTTATATTTTATAGGGAGATGTGATAATATGTTTAATTTAAATCCAAAAGAAGATAAGTTCTATAAAATGTTTATAGAAGCTGCACAAAATGTAGAGGAAGGTGCAAAAGTATTAAGAGAAAGCCTAAACTCATTATCCAATATTGAACTTAATGTTAGCAAGATCGAAGAATTAGAACATAACGGTGATAGATTAGTAAATGTTATGGTTAAAGAATTAAATGATTCATTTATAACTCCTTTTGATAGAGAAGATATTTATCTATTGATTAAAAGGTTAGATGATATTTTAGATTTAATCAACTCAACAATACATAGATTTGTAATGTTTAACGTTACTAAAAGTACAGAACCAGCAAAATATTTAGCTGATATGATAATAAAGTGTACAAAACTCATATCTGAATTAATGGATGAACTTCATTTAATAGGTGGCAAAAATAGCATAAATCAAAAAATACTAACAATAAACCAAATAGAAAGTGAAGTAGATCGTTTATTTAGAAATACAGTAGGTGATTTGTTTAGAAATGAAAAAGATCCTATAGAAATTATAAAATGGAAAGAAATATATCAAATATTAGAAAACACTATTGATAAGTGTGAAAAAATTGCAAATATTGTAGAGGGAGTTGTCATTAAGAATGTTTAGTACTATGACTATAACAGTATTAATAGTAATTACAGTATTAATATTTGACTTTATCAATGGATTCCATGATACAGCAACAGCGGTAGCTACTTCTATAACAACAAGGGCACTTAAACCGCAAACAGCTATAGTAATATGTGCAATTTTTAATTTCATTGGTGCATTCGCAGGAACAGCGGTTGCAAAAACTGTAGGAGAAAACATAGTAAGTCATAATTCTATGCCTCAATGGGTTATATTAGGAGTTTTAATTTCAGCAATAATATGGAACATAATAACATGGTATTTTGGTATTCCAAGTAGTTCATCTCATGCGTTAATAGGTGCACTAGTTGGTGGCGGAATAGCTTATAATTTGAGATTTGATGTAGTAAATTGGTATAATCTTTTTCATGATGTAGTAATATGGATATTTATTGCACCAATTATTGGTTTCACAGTTGGATACATATTAATGATATTGCTGAATTGGATATTAAAGCCATTTAAGCCTGGAATAATAAATAAAATCTTTTTGAAATTACAAGTTGTTGCTGGTTCACTTATGGCATTAAATCATGGAAGTAATGATGCTCAAAAGTCTATGGGATTAATAACTATGGCGTTATTAAGTGGTGGACTTATCAGCACATTTGAAGTGCCAACATGGGTTATAGCATGTTGTGCTATAGCTATGGCTCTTGGAACAGCATCTGGAGGAAAAAAAATTATCAAAACAATGGGAAGTGGAATGGCAAAATTAACACCAGTAAATGGATTTGCGGCTCAAACAGGAGGCGCAGCTGTAATATTTTTAGCAACACTATTTCACGCTCCAGTAAGTACAACTCACATTATTTCAACAACTGTAATGGGAGTAGGAGCCTCTAAAAGAATTAAATCTGTAAAGTGGGGAGTTGCTCAAAATATAGTTTGGGCTTGGATTTTAACTATTCCAATAACAGCAGCTCTTTCAGCATTTATTATATTTATAGCTAAGCTGTTTATGTAAGCATTTGAGCAATAAGCTCGAGACGCTTATGCTAAAATCATATATATGCAATAAATGATATTTTAAAATAATAAACCTATAGATTTCATATAACTGAGATTTATAGGTTTATTTTTATATTATATGAATAATTTATTAATATAAAGATAATCAATGTAATATTATATGGAGGCAGAATGAGCAGTTTGACTTATGAAGAGTTGATACTTCTAGACAATCTGATATATTTGAAATGGGATATAAAAGAAAACGAAAAACTTATAAATCTTGTAGATAATTTATTGAAAAGTGATAATTTTGACTATCTTATGAACGCTATTGGAGATTGTATAATAAGAATGGATACAAAAGAATGGATAATGATATTAAATCAAATAAAAGTTAAACCAAATTTAAAGAATCTAAGAATTAAAAATGTAAATAGTTATAATAATGGAATGGAGTATGCATGTTTCTTAAGCGAAGAGGGAAATGCAACAGTAATTTTTAGGGGAACAGCTACAACAAAAGAGTGGAATGATAATGGCAAAGGTGCTTATGAATATGATACACTGGAACAAATAGAGGCCTTAAAATATATAAATAGCCTTGAATATAGTGATATTACGGTTACTGGCCATTCTAAGGGAGGGAACAAGGCTCAATACGTATCAATATTTTCTCCTAAGGTAAGTAAATGTGTTTCTATTAATGGACAAGGATTTTCAAAAGAGTTTATAAGTAGGTATGAAGAAGAGATTAGCAAAAACAAGGAAAAGATTATATCTATAAATGCAAAATATGATTATGTAAACTGTTTATTTAATTCGATATCAGAAAAGAATATATATATAAAAACCGATATTCAGATTAACCCATTTGATTACCATAAGGCAAGTGTGCTTTTAGACGAAAATGGCAATTTAAGAGATGAGACAAACGAAGCTGAATTTTCAAAAATAATTAATTACTTTTCTTCTAGTATAATATCAAATTTGCCCGATAATTTAAGATATTTAGTGATAGATGGCATAGTTAATGTAATAGAGCTCATATTGTGTAGGACGGATGGTAAGGATAATCTATTTAAATCATTAGGTGAATATTTAATAATGTTTTGCCATGATGATTGTTCTAACTATAAAGAATTTTTTAGTATAGGATATGCTGTATCAGAGATATTAATATTACCATTATTCTTTTGGAAGGATTTTGTTATTATAGAGGAAAGCAATTCAAAGGAATTGCTTAATAATGTAGTAGTAAGAATGAAGTTATTAGAAAGTATGGCGGTAAAAAAATTGCAAATAATAGATAAGAGCCAAATAGAGTTAATACAGAGCATGTCGAGTTCAGTTGATGAGCTAATATATAGGATTGAGAATGAAATTTAGAGGTATAAAAAATAGTATTGAAAGAAATGGAGTAAATAAATGATTAAAAATTTATTGACATTATCGGGTTTTGCTTTAATCTCTACATTAATATATCTAGATAATAAAATTATAAAATTATCTAAATATGAAATAAAAAGTAATAAGATTCCAAAAGAATTTAATAAATTTAAAATAGTTCATTTATCAGATTTTCATAACTATAATTTTATCGGGAAAGATAATTCCCAAGTAATTAAAAAAATTCATGCTGAAGCTCCAAATATTATCGTTATGACTGGAGACATGGTTAATAAATATGATAAAGACTTTAGTATTTTTTTTAAGTTAGCAGAAACTTTGAGTAAAAGTTATAAAATATATTATATTATAGGTAACCATGAACAGAGATTAAAAAAGCACGATTTAGATTTTATCATAAAAAGGCTGAGTGAATTTAATATAACTATATTAAATGATGAAAAAATCACTATTGAAGAAAAGGGTAGTTGTCTTAATATTTATGGAATAAATATCCCTCTTTCATTTTATAAAACAAGAAATAGGCCGTCAAATATAGAAGAAGTAATTGGAAAAGTATTGAAAAGGTGCGATTCCGAAGAATATAATATATTATTAGCTCACAATCCGCTATATTTTAAAGCATATACAAAATTTGATATAGATTTAGTTTTATCAGGACATGTTCATGGAGGAATGATCAGATTACCATTTATAGGTGGAATACTTTCTCCAGAAAGAAAATTTTTCCCCAAGTATAAAAGTGGAATTTATGCAATAGATATGAAAAAGCTTATTGTAAGTAGAGGAATGGGACATAGTAAACCTGGTATAAGATTATTTAATATGCCAGAAATATTAAGCATAACTTTAAGAAATGAATCCTAGAAATTTGAAAATTTTTTAGAGTAAACTTAGTTATTTTATTTTGCTAATGCGTCTAAAGATGGTTGTAAGAAGATTCTAAATATCTCTGCTACTGTATAAAATCATAACAGATACAAAGACTAAATATATCATAATTTTAATTAAAAACTGGAGGGAAAATATATGGGAAATAAAATGGTAGAATTTTTAGCGGAAATTACTGAAAGATCATTGCAAATTACTTCAGATATATTAGTTTTGCAATTTACTATTGTTAATTCGTGCATTATAAGCAGTAGTGATAGTAAGTGGGTGATTGTAGACACTGGACTTGAGAATTCAGCTGAGTATATTATTAAATGTGCAGAAAATAAATTTGGAAAAGGAAGCTCGCCAGAAGCTATAATTCTTACTCATGGACATTTTGATCATGTTGGTTCTGTTATTAAATTGGCGGAGTATTACGATGTTCCAGTATATATTCATGAGCTTGAAATTCCGTATATAACTGGGAAAAAGGATTATCCATTAGCAGATCCTACTGTAGATGAAGGATTGGTGGCAAAAATATCAAGGACTTTTCCTCATACAAGTATTGATTTAGGAAAATATGCAGTTCCGCTTCCTAAGGATTATAGTGTACCTGGATTGGATGGATGGACATATATTCATACACCAGGACATTCAGAAGGGCATATTTCATTATTCAATGAGAAAAATAGAGTCCTTATTGTTGGCGATGCTTTTGCAACAGTGAAACAAGAATCTATAATGTCTGTCTTAACTCAAAGAGAACACATAGATGGTCCGCCTAAATATCTAACTACAGACTGGAAGAAAGCAGAAGAATCTGTAAAATTACTTTGGGAGTTAAAACCCAATTTGGCGATTCCAAGTCATGGAAAACCTATGGAAGGGAGCGAACTTAGGGAGCATCTAAAATATCTCATAGATAATTTTTATGAAATTGCAAAGCCTGAGCAAGGAAAATTTGTTTAATTTGATTATTTATACAGTATTGGAAGTATCATTTATATACTAATTAATATTACATATAAAAAATATAATATATTTTTATAAGGTGGGAACAATATAATTACACCCAAATAAAATTAATTTTTTAATTTAAGGAGGTAATTATTTATGGTACATGATAAAGAACATTCAGCAAAAGAGGGTTCTAATAACAGAAGTATAGGTGGATGGATTGTAAGATTGGTTTTAACAGTTGTAGTTTTAGGTATAACATCTTTCTTAACACCTGGCTTTACTATTACAGGAATGTGGTCATTTTTAATAGCAGCGGTGGTAATAAGTGTAATAGATTATCTAGTAGAAGCGTTTATGGGTGTCGATGCATCACCTTTCGGAAGAGGTCTAAAAGGATTTTTCATAGCAGCAATAATATTATATGTGGCTCAATTTTTTGTTCCAACTATGGCAGTATCTATCCTTGGAGCAATTATAGCTGCTTTGGTTATCGGTATATTAGATGCAGTATTACCTGGTAAAGTAATGTAAGTACTTAATAAATAATAATATTTTCACAATATTAGGGATGATTATTTTATAATCATCCCTATAATTTTATATCTTGTTTTTTATAAAACATAAATATATAATTTTATATTATTTAGTGTTGAAAAAGGAGAATTTTATGGATATAAATCATATACATCATATTGCGATAATTGCATCTAATTATGAAGTGTCAAAAAACTTTTATGTAAATATATTAGGATTTAAAATAATACGAGAGAATTATAGGAAAGATAGAGATTCATATAAGCTAGATTTAAAGATAGGAAATAGTGAAATTGAACTTTTTTCTATGCCAAGTGCGCCTAAGAGACCATCATATCCAGAAGCATGTGGCCTGAGGCATTTAGCTTTCCATGTAAAAGATATCGAGGAAGTAATAAGGGAGTTAAATGAAAAAGGAATTGAAACAGAGCCAATTAGAATAGATGAATATACAAATAGAAAATTTACTTTTTTTAGTGATCCAGATGGTCTGCCATTAGAATTGCATGAATAAGCACACGCGAAAATAAAAATTATTAAGGAGGGTATTTGTAATGAAGTATGACTTTGAAACACTAGTATCTCGAAATAATGTAGGTGCAAGTAAGTGGAATTTGATGAGAAAAATTAATAATGATGTTAGTGAATCTATAGTACCTTTTTCTGTTGCAGATATGGAATTTAAAAATCCACCAGAAATTATTGATGGACTTAAAGAGTATATAGATTCCAGTATTATGGGATACACAGAAGCTACTGATAAGTATTATAAAGCAGTATGTAATTGGATGGAAAGAAGACATAGATGGAATATAGATAAAGAATGGATTACTGAGTTCTCAGGTGTTGTGCCAGCACTATATACAATTGTTAGAGCGCTTACTAAAGAGGAAGATAATGTTTTAGTGATGACTCCAGTATATTATCCGTTTTATAAAGCAATTACAGATAATAATAGAAAGATAATAAAAAGTGAATTAATACTTAATGAAGATCATTATGAAATAAATTTTGAAGATTTCGAAGAGAAGGCCAAATTAGAGGATACCAAACTACTAATTTTATGTAATCCACATAATCCAGTCGGACGTGTTTGGAGTGAAGATGAGTTAAAAAATATTGGTAGAATATGCAGTGAGAATAATGTTATTGTAGTATCCGATGAAATTCATTTTGATCTAATAATGCCTGGGTTTAAACATACAGTTTTTGCAAATATATCTGAGGAGTTTGCGAATAATTCAGTTATTTGTACAGCACCAAGCAAGACTTTTAACTTAGCAGGTCTTCAAGTTTCTAACATTATTATTAAAAATAAAAAAATAAGAGATAAAGTCAGGTTTGAACGTAGAAAGTCTATAGGAAATTTAGGCCTTAATATTTTTGGATATAAAGCATGTGAAATTGCTTATAATGAATGCGAGCAATGGCTTGAGGAACTTATACAGATTATAAATAAGAATAGAAAAGTCGTTAAAGACTTTTTTAAAAGTAATATTCCTGAGGTTAATATAATAAACCTAGAAGGAACTTATTTGCAATGGCTAGATTTTAGAACATTGGAGAAGGATCATAAAGCATTGGAAAAATTTATGACAACAGAAGCAATGTTTTTCCTAGATGAAGGTTATGTTTTTGGCGATGAGGGGAAAGGGTTTGAGAGAATAAACTTAGCATGTCCAACAAGGGTACTTGAAGAGGCATTAGATAGATTATTAGAAGCTGTAGAGAGATGCTACAGATAGACATGCTAAATATCATTCTAAATAGTTATTTTATTCAAATCCAATAAAAATGAAACTATATTTATATGAACAATTATTTATAGAAATATAGTTTTAAAGTAATATATGATTAAATTTATCTATGTATATAGGAAAATATGTTTCTATATACATAGGAACATATATAAATATTTATAGGAATAATGCGGGTTAAAGAGGGTAAAACTTATAATGTTCTTAAAAAAGTATTATAAGGCAGACTATCATAGAAAAAGTACTGGAAAACTATTATTGACAAAAATTATACTATAAGATATCATAAGTGAGAGTTCAAATTTCATGATTAACAGTTTAAAGTTAATCATTAAGTTTATGTGAGTTAAAGTAATAATATAATATATAAAAGCAATGAAAAAGAGGAGTAAAAATTTTTAAGCATTAAAAGGAAACTCATGAAAAATTGAGGAGTACAGTTCTTTTGGCTAAATTCGTAGGATAAGAAAGCTCACTCAGACGAGTTGAGGAGTACAATTCTTTGAACTAAATTATAGACTTAGAAGAACTAGGAAGAGAGAGGGAGGCGCTGAAAACCCTTATGCAAGAAATTTTGAAGGTAGCTTTTGAGCTTCTTTAGTGAAATAATAGTAGCTAAAGACGGTTTATCTGAATCGTTATTTAAATTAAGAGTCCATTAATGCAGTAATTCTGTATATGTGGAAATAAAGGTGGTACCGCGAGCTTTCGTCCTTTTGTGATGAGGGCTCTTTTTGCGTTGAGAATCAAAATTTTATATTTTGTTCTTGGAACTTTCATTGTAGATATTTTATATTCGTTTATTCGAAAGTCCAAAGTGAATGAATGGGAGTCAGCTTTGATTTATTAAGACACAGCAATTGCAGTGCATATTCTAAAGAATATATATTCTTAGGAATAAATATTCTTTACAATATTTATTGTTTAGAATATAAAAAGTTAACAAGTTAATTGTTAGTTTAACTAAGTTTGGAGGAATTAAAATGTCAGAAGAAATAAAAAATATATCAACTACATATGATCCAAAAGAATTTGAAGATAGGATCTATAAAAATTGGGAGGAGAAGGGATACTTTACTCCAGTAATCGATAAGAATAAAAAACCATATACAATAATCATGCCGCCACCAAATATAACTGGGCAGCTTCACTTAGGGCATGCATTTGACGATACTCTTCAAGATATGCTTATCAGATTTAAGAGAATGCAAGGATATTGTACATTATGGTTACCTGGAGAAGACCATGCGTCAATTGCGACAGAAGTTAAAGTTGCAAATCAGTTAGCAGAACAAGGTTATGATAAGAAAGAAATGGGAAGAGAAGCATTCCTTGAAAAAGTTTGGGAATGGAGTGACAAGTATAGAGCTACAATAAGAAACCAAGTTAAAAAGCTTGGAGTATCTGCAGACTTTACAAGAGAAGCATTTACAATGGATGAAAATCTTAGTGCAGCTGTAAAACATGTATTTGTTAAGCTTTATAATGAAGGTTTAATTTATCAAGGAAATAGAATTACTAACTGGTGTACTCACTGCCAAACAGCTTTATCAGATGCAGAAATTGAATATGAAGAACAAGCAGGTCATTTCTGGCACATTAACTATCCATTAGCTGATGGATCAGGAGTTCTTGAAATTGCAACAACAAGACCTGAAACTTTACTTGGAGATAGCGGTGTTGCTGTTAATCCTAATGATGAAAGATATAAGAATTTAATCGGAAAAACTGTAATATTACCACTTGTAAACAGAGAAATTCCTATAGTTGGAGACGATTATGTTGACTTAGAATTTGGAACTGGTGCAGTTAAGATGACTCCAGCCCATGATCCTAACGACTTTGAAGTTGGTAAAAGACATAACTTAGAAATCATAAGAGTAATGGATGATAAGGGAATTATCAACGAAAAAGGTGGTAAATATAAAGGTCTAGATAGATATGAAGCAAGAAAAGCCATAGTTAAGGATTTAGAAGAAGCAGGTCTTTTAGTTAAGGTAAAGGATCACGCTCATAATGTTGGAACTCATGATAGATGCGGAACTACAGTAGAACCTATAATCTCAAAACAATGGTATGTTAAAATGGAAAGTCTTGCAAAGCCAGCGGTAGAAGTAGTTAAGAATGGCAAAACTAAATTTGTTCCTGAAAGATTTGATAAGATATACTTCAACTGGATGGAAAATATCCAAGACTGGTGTATTTCAAGACAATTATGGTGGGGACATAGAATTCCAGTATACTATTGTCAAGATTGCGGAGAAATGATGGTACTTGAAGATGCACCAAAATCATGTACTAAATGTGGAAGCTCTAATATTAAGCAAGATAATGATGTACTTGATACATGGTTCTCTTCAGCATTATGGCCATTCTCAACACTTGGCTGGCCAAACAAAACAGAAGACTTAGAATACTTCTATCCAACAAGTACATTAGTTACAGGACATGATATTATCTTCTTCTGGGTTGCAAGAATGATATTCTCAGGACTTCACTGCATGGGAGAAACTCCATTTAATACAGTGCTTATTCATGGTTTAATTAGAGATTCTCAAGGTAGAAAGATGAGTAAATCATTAGGAAATGGTGTTGATCCGCTAGAAGTAATTGAAACTTATGGTGCTGATGCTTTAAGATTTATGATAGCTACTGGTAATGCTCCAGGAAATGATATGAGATATTACCCTGAAAGAGTTGAATCATCAAGAAACTTTGCAAATAAGATTTGGAATGCTTCAAGATTTGTAATGATGAACCTTGATAAAGAAGTGATGAACAGATATAAAGACTGCAAAGAATATTCTTTAGCTGATAAGTGGATATTATCAGAAATGAATACTTTAATAAAAGAAGTAACAGAAAACATGGAAAAATATGAACTTGGAATTGCTATGCAAAAAGTTTATGACTTTATGTGGACTGAGTTCTGTGATTGGTATATAGAACTTGTTAAACCTGTATTTTATGGTGATGATGAAAAGGCTAAGGGAATAGTTTATAACGTATTAAATACGGTTTTAATTACAGGATTAAAATTACTACATCCAGCTATGCCATTTATAACAGAAGAAATCTTCACTCACTTAAGTGATGAAGAAACAATAACAACTTCGGCTTGGCCTGAATTTGATGAAGCTTTAGTAAATAAAGAAGCAGAAGATGATATGGCATTTGTAATTGAAGCTATAAAAGGTTTAAGAAATGTTAGAGCTGAAATGAACGTACCACCATCAAGAAAGGCAAAAGTAATCTGCTATATAGCTGAAGATGCTAAAAAAGCATTTAACTCAGGTGTAGCATACATTGAAAAGCTAGCGTCTGCATCAGAAGTAGAATTTATAAGTGATAAGGCTAATGTTCCTGCAAATGCTGTATCTTTAGTTGTTAAAGGTGGAGAATTATTCATGCCACTACTTGATCTTGTAGATAAAGATAAGGAATTAGATAGATTAAATAAAGAAGCAAAGAAACTAGAAGGAGAAATTGATAGAATAGACAAAAAGTTAGGAAATCAAGGTTTCGTTGCTAAAGCTCCAGCAGCAGTTGTTGATGCTGAAAAAGAAAAGAGAGTTAAGTATGTTGAAATGTTAGAAGCTGTTAAAGTAAGAATTGAAGCTTTAAAATAATTTTAATGAAATTCAGTAAAAGATATTACTAAGTTCCTTGGAACTTAGTAATATCTTTTTATTTCTTTAAAATTTATATAAATTCAAAGATAAGGGGGATTAGAGTATATAACCAAACATGCATTGAATTATTAACTGCACAATAATTTTAATTATCATATAGTTAGTAAGATAAAAAGTTAAAAATTTTTGCAAGGTAAGGATATAATAGGAGGATTATTAATATATATAATTCTAGAATAATATATATGGAGGGTTTGAATTTTGAAAACGAGAAGGCATTTACTTAACTTAATTTTTTGGATATCCTTATCAATCTTATTTAATATTATTATATATTACACAAGAGGTGAAACATCAGCAATAGAATACTTTGGTGGTTACATAGTAGAGATGTCGTTAAGTTTAGATAATTTATTCTTATTTCTAATGATATTTTCAAGTTTTAGAATACAGGAAGAATACCAGGAAAGGATACTTCTATATGGTGTTATAGGAGCTATGGTGTTAAGGCTGATTTTCATTTTACTTGGCGTAGCTATAGTGAATAAATTTAGTTTTATATTATCTATATTTGGAGTATTATTGCTGCTTAGTGGTGCAAAAATATTTCTTAGGGAAGATGATAATATTCAATTTCATGATAACTTGGCAGTTAAGATATTAAGAAGAATAATGCCTATAACAAATGTTTTACATGGAAATAAATTTTTTGTTAGGCAGAATAAGATTATTTATGCTACACCTCTTTTTATAGTACTTTTAATAATAGAATTTTCAGATATTATTTTTGCAATAGATTCAATCCCAGCTATTTTTTCAATAACAACGGATACTTTCATAGTTTATACCTCTAATATTTTTGCAATTTTAGGACTTAGAAGTATGTACTATATATTAGAAAAGATGAATAATATGTTCAAGTTCATGAAATATGGAGTTGGATGTATATTAATTTTTACTGGGATAAAGTTAGTAATATTGTTTTGGGAAATTGAAATTTCAGTTACGAATTCTGTATTGATTATATTATCTATTTTATTGGCTAGTATATTAATATCTCTATTATGGAGTGAATTTGATAAGTTTAGAAATTGGTGTAAAAGAAGATCATAAATATTATAAAAAAGGCGCAAAGCCACAATACGGATCTTAACCACAGTTGCATTCGATTTTGCTCTTGAAGAATTATAGAATAAATTTAGTTCAGAGATGTTTTTGTTTAGCTTTTAATTAGTCATTTCACTAGAATTAAGATATAATGTAAAGTAAATACATACTATTTAGAATTTGCATTTATAGAAAAACATAAAAGACAAAGAGGTAAGAAAAATGAGCATGACTTATAAAGACGCAATGGATTATATTACAAGCGTGGGGAAGTTTGGATCTAATTATGGACTTGAAAGAACTTTTAGAATTTTAGAGTTACTTGGAAATCCACATGAAAAACTCAAACTTATCCATATTGCAGGGACTAATGGCAAGGGATCAACTACAGCTATGATATCAAAAATATTAATTGGAATGGGATATAAAGTAGGAATGTATACATCCCCATATTTAGAAGAATTTGAAGAAAGAATTCAGATAAATGGCAGTAATATTAGCAAGAAATCATTAGTAGACTTAGTAGAAGAAATTAAATTAGTGGTTAATAAAGTAATTGAAGAAGGATATGAACATCCTACTGAGTTTGAAATTATAACTGCTTTAATGTTTTTGTATTTTTATAGAGAAAAAATAGATTATGGAGTAATTGAAGTCGGTCTTGGCGGAAGATTAGATTCTACCAATGTACTAACACCTAAGGTTAGTGTAATAACATCAGTAAGTTTAGATCATATAAATATATTAGGTGATAATTTAAAAGATATTGCAAAAGAAAAAGCCGGAATTATCAAAGAAAATGTACCAGTTGTACTCTATCCTCAAAAAAAAGAGGCTGAAGAAGTAATATTAAAAATAGCGGAAGAAAAAAACTCAAAAGTATATTTTGTGAATAAGGAAAATGGAAAATTGGTTGATATCAATTATGATGACTTTTATCAAAATGTAGTTGTTAAAAGTATTAAAAATATATATAAGATTAAATTTCCTTTGCTTGGAGAACATCAAATATTAAATTTGGGAGTTGCTTTAAGCGCAGTAGAGGTGCTATGCGAGAATGAAAAAATAGAATTAAATACAAGCTTAATTGAGAAAGCCTTACAGGAAGTTGTATGGATAGGAAGACTCGAGGTCTTAAAAAAGAAGCCTACGATAGTAATTGATGGGGCACACAATATAGATGGAATCAAAGCTCTTAGAAAAAATATAGAAAAGTATTTTAAATACAATAAATTATATTTGTTGCTTGGTATTTTAGCGGATAAGCAAGTAAAAGAAATGGTACATGAAATAACACCATTAGCTGAAAAAGTTTATGCACTTACACCACATAGTGAAAGAGCTGAACTTAGTGAAGATTTGAAAGAGGAAATATTAAACTATAATTCAAATACTATTGCATTAGAAAGTTATGAGGATGCTTTTTCTTTAGCATTAAAAGAAGCTAAGGAAGAGGATTTAATTGTAGTTAGTGGATCATTATACATGATTGGAGATATGAGAAAAATTATAAGAAATAAGTTTCCTAATAAGTAGAGTTGGGGCACATAAATATTTTCTGAATTAGTATAAAAGAATATAAATCAAAAAATTCCGAGGCGAGCTTCGGAATTTTGATTAAAAGGAGTAGTGAAAGTTATATGGTTAAGAGAGAAATAGAAAACGACATTAAGAATAAGAACTCAATCTATTATGATTTAAAAGAATTTCGTGATAGAAATCCAGATACACTATATAGCTATCAAGACTTTGAAGTGGCTGGAAGAAGGGAATTTAAGATTATTACGAACAAAGTTCGTAAACTTCAGGATTATGAAAAGAATAGGCTGGCTAGTGAGCTAGTGGGACATCTATATAATTATGCTTTGGATGAAGGAAAATTATCAAGTGTCCATGATTATATTACATTAAATCCAATTATCGGTTATTATGAAAACTTGATTAAAATCTTCAAAGACTCGATGGAGAGTAATAAAGAGATATTGCAAGCAATGAGCAAGAGAGTAAATAATCTGCTTAAAGAGAGTTCATATTCAGAAGAGGTGAAACTAGGGATACTACTTTCGCCTATATGCAGTATTAAAAACTTGAAGGATATATTAAATGTGTTTTCTATTCATAATGAATATATTTTCTATACAATCAAGGCTTGTGAGTATATCGGAAGTTGTAATAATATAATTTTTGAAATTTCAAAGAAATCTAAAGGATATGGAAAGATATTTTGTATAATGAATCTTACTCCTACAACTTATGAGATAAAAAAATGGATGATAGAAGAAGGTAGTGATAATAGTGTTGGGATTACAGAATTATTATCTTACACTATGCTTTCATTAGATCTTTTGAGCTACTTGGAGGATACAAAATTTTCTGAAGGAGAGATTGAAGTTTTTTCAAAATCTTTCAGTACATTGCTTTCGGACTATAGTTTGGATGATATTAAGAATTCAGCAAAAGTTTGCAATAAGTTATTAGAAATTATTGATAATATAGGTGGTGGCATATATTCGTTATATGCTGTAATTTCAATTTTATATTCAATAGAAGCTATTATTATTGATGAATATAAGAATAAAGGAAATTCAAATTCGTATAAATTAAATAATGATTATAAAGAAATAATAGATAATTGTAAAAAAATTTGCAAAAAAGAGTTGTGGCACAATGTAATTGCCAATGAAGTTCCAAATATAGAAATTGAAAGTAGTGTACTAATAAGTTGTGCAGATAGAACGAAGTATAAATTAAAGAAAAGTGAATTTGAATTAATTATAAAAAGAGATTACACTAATGCACTTTTATATAAATATGCATTTTCCATTGGGAATAAGGCTATAAAAAAATGTGCTTTTAAATTAGGATTAAAAAAATTACCAATGACCGAAATACTAAGCGGACAAGATGAATTAAAAATAGAAAATCTACTTTATGAGGATATAGCACAAATTTGTTTCTTTATAATTATAAAATATGCACAATATGAAGATTTTATAGATGAATATAAGGATATTAACTTTCAGGCGCTAAAATCACCTTTAATTGAGACTAGAATTCAAGCGGCTGCAAATCTTCAAAGATTTAAAGAAGAGTTTGATTCATTGGATAAAGAAACTATTAAGGACGCTATTAGCACAGAGATTGTTAGTGATGTACGAAGAGTGTTAAATTCACTTTTAATTAAATCAAGTAGCAAAAAGAATAAGAAATATGTTGAAATAGATGAGAATATGCATATTGATGCTCATGTTAAAGATATATATTTAACCAGTGTAAATATTGCTGGAACAAGCTATTTTGATATGAGTGAAATATACCATAAATTATTAGAAGATGATATGGTATATTTAAAAAGAGATTTTGATAATGAATATGATAAAAATGCGATTGAAGTTATAACAACTGAAGGATTTGTAATGGGGTATGTTCCAAAAGACAATAATTTAATATTAAAGAATTTAATAGATAAAGGTAAATATCTTTATGGAAAAGTAGAAGAGATAAGCGAAGATTATAGTGCTATAAAAATTCAAATATATCTAAGTTATAAAGATGTAATTGAGGAAATAACAAGTACTTTGTCATTACTATCAGGGGAGAGAGAAGATTACTTGCAATAAAAATAGTACAGATTGAAGTTTAATAAAATGTAAAAACCATGCATAAAAAAGAAGATTTTCTTTACTTATGCATGGTTTTTATGTTAGCAAAATTGAATAAATTATTGCTAGAACTTTATAGTCTATTTTTTAGTTTATAGAATTTTCTTTCTTCCAAGCTAATAGTGCTTTTGATAGCTGATCAGGACAAGATGTTCCTTTATTTCTGCAATCTATTCCGCCTAATCTTTTTATTATATCATCCACAGGCATACCTTTAACTAATTGTCCAATGCCTAATAAGTTTCCAGCACATCCTCCAACAAATTCAACATCTTTAAGAATATTATTCTCAATTTCAAGATTTATAGTAGATGAACAAACACCAGTTGTTTTATATGAAAACATTCCACACACTCCTTAAGATAAAATATAACTATATACATGAAAAGTAAGCAGCTATAAGAATTCGCAAAAATTACTCACTTTGAAAATGTAATTAGTTAACCTCCCTTTATTATACAAGAAATTTGTCAATAAATAAAGATAATGAAGTTAATAAGTTGTACCAATAATATATATTCGGAATATATTATAGATAGTAGAATGATTATCTTAAAAGGGGGGGATGGAGTGAGTTATATTGTTTTATGCAATACTGGTTCAGATAGTTTAAATAAAATAAACACTGAGAATCTAAATACTCAAAATAT
The DNA here is from genome assembly GCF_036699995.1 of Clostridium beijerinckii. Lineage (NCBI taxonomy): Bacteria > Bacillati > Bacillota > Clostridia > Eubacteriales > Clostridiaceae > Clostridium > Clostridium beijerinckii. The sequence continues at coordinate 1,980,847 of NZ_CP144906.1, forward strand.
AGTTTTATCTATTGGTGAAGGTCCATTTGGCCCTCATGGATTATCATTATATAAAAATAAGCTATTAGTTGCGAATAACTATAATAATAGCATATCGTTGATAGATTTTAATAGTTTTAAAGAAGAAGGCAATATATATGTAGGAGCGCATCCAAATGATATAGTGGCTTATAATGACATTGCTTATGTTTCATGTGGAGAATCTGACTCTTTAATAATATACGATTTGCTAAATGAGAGGATTAATTTCGAAATACCAACAGGAAGATTTCCTCATAATATCACATTATTAGAAGATAGAAATTCAGTTTTTATAAGTAATATGGGAGATGACAGCATATCTATAATTGACTATATAAATAATAAGGAGATAAAACGAATTAAAGTGGAAAATACTCCTGCAAAGATAAACGTATCACAAAATAAAAAATACTTATACGTATGCATGAGTTATCTTGGGCATGATAAAAATGGTAGTATTGGAATAATAGATTTAAATACTCTTGAATTAATAAATAAAATTCAAGTTGGACACTCTCCAGTAGATTTATTTGAAGAAGACAACTTCCTATATGTTTCTAATTTATGTGATGGCTCCATAAGTATAGTAAATTTAAATGAACTTAAAGAAGAGGAAAAAATTAATATTGGCGGAATGCCTAGAGGAATAGTAAAATCTAGAGATAACATATTTGTTGGAGATTTTTTGAATGGAGTACTGAAGATAATAGATATGAAAGATATGAGAATAAAAACCATACCAATAGGAAATGAACCCAATGGTATGACTTTAACTTAGACATATGAAAGAAAATAACAAGTCCAAAATACCATGATTATTTTTCATCAGGCAAGGAAGTAGAATGGGCTCATAGCGGGCTATTAGGGCAATCTGCTGATGAACAGAGAACCCAAATCTATGATTTGGTGTGAATCGCTTACTCAGTGAGCGCATGCGAGTCGAGCTTCCAATGGTGGAAAATAGGCGTGGCAGATGGAACTGTTATTTTTTTGATTATGTCTTAAATCGATAAAAGTAACTTTAATTAATTAATAAACTTATTATATTGGTATAAATCTCAGAAGGATTTTCTTTCCATTTAGCACAAATTGAAGTAGCTTGATTTTTAGATGGAACTGATAATTTTAATTCCATTAATAACGAGTCGTTTTCTACAGCTTTAAGGTTAACGATAAAACTATCGTTTGCACCTAATGTGTAATCAGAGTGTATAGTTAATTCCTTTTTTATAGACTCTATTTTTTCTTTTATATAGTCATTAATAGTAGACATTTTTGAAGGGGATATTCTATCTTTAAATAAAGAGAGAACATTATCTCCTTTTTCTGTTAATATCAATAATTTTTTATCATTCACATCATGATATTCAACGAATTTAGATTCCTCAAGCTCTGATAAATATTGCTGGAATGTAAAATAATTAATAAAGTTATTTTCAAGAATTATTTCAGTAAGCTGAGTATTTGATATAGGATTTTTTATTGATTTTAAAACATATAACATTAATAACTTATTTTCTGCTAATTCTGATGAACTTTCGTACATAATTACCTCCATAATTGATGAAAATCTCCTTTTATTATAACACAAATTTTTTTTTAGTGAATAGGAGTATAGTATAATTTATAAGTTTAAGTTTACTTAATAGCATAAAAAAATATGTAATGCATATAGTTTAAATATAAAATATAAAGTTAAAAGGAGCATGGAAGGTGACGTGGAAGAAAAAGAGAATCGGCATTGACATATTTTTGATTATCTTTTTAGTGTTTATATCAATAGGTATTAGCAAAGCAACACAGGCAATGGGGAATATTCATGAGGAAGATCCTATATATTGTGTTGATACTAGCGAAAAAGTTGTTAGTTTAACATTTGATATAAATTGGGCAGAAAAAGATAATTTGAATGTAATATTAGACATATTGGACAAATATAATATAAAAGGAACATTCTTCATAATGGGAGGATGGGTAAATTATAGCGAGGACAATGTGGAGAAGCTTAAGGCAATAAAGGAGAGGGGGCATGAAATAGGAAATCATAGCTACAAACATCCTATGTTTACTAAAATAGGAGCAGATAGAATGAAAGAGGAGATAGAAAAAACTAATGATACAATTGAAAAATATACAGGTGAAAGACCTAAGTTATTTAGGTTCCCAAGTGGAGATTATAATAAAGAGGCTTTTTCAAAAGTAAGAAACTTAGGATATGTGCCAATTCAATGGAGTGTTGATTCTGTAGATTGGAAAGAGGTATCCGAAGAAACTGAATATAACAGAGTTATGAAAAACGTTAAACCAGGATCTATACTTCTTTTTCATAATAATGCAAAGTATACTCCAAATAATTTAGATAGAATTATTAAAGAACTAAAGGATAAAGGATATGAGTTTAAATCAGTAGGTCAAATGATATATCCAGATAATTATAGCGTAGACAATCAAGGAATTCAACATAAAGTGAAACTTGATTCAGCTGGGGCTGAATCTTAGCTGAACTTATAACCCCAAGGGTCATAATGTCCAGGGACTAGTGCCACTTACTACTATTTTTAAAATTGTGATTTATTAAGGGCAATTAGTCATCGGATAAAAATAATTAATATTTATTGAAAATAAACTAGTTTTTGTATTATAATGGTAATATATGCTAGTGGGAGCATATATTACACAAAATAAAATAATTTCCGATGGAGAGAGGGATTACAATGGATAATTTGATGTTAAATAACAAAATTTACCTTGAAGGCAAGGTAACATCTGGATTAGAGTTTAGTCATGAAATGTATGGGGAGGGTTTCTACACTTTTGATTTAGATGTAATGAGATTAAGTGATTCAGTGGATAAATTAAATATCACTGTTTCAGAAAGATTACTAAGTGACATAAAGCTTGATGAGGGTGTAGAAATAATTGTTGAAGGTCAACTTAGATCTTATAACAAATTTATTGATGGATCTAACAAGCTAATACTTACTGTTTTTGCAAGAAACATTGAACCATGTATAGAAAGAAGTAAAAATCCAAATGAAATATTTTTAGATGGGTATATATGTAAGGAGCCTATTTATAGGACTACACCATTTGGGCGTGAGATTGCTGATGTATTACTTGCTGTAAATAGAGCTTATAATAAATCAGATTACATCCCAACTATTGCATGGGGAAGGAACTCAAGATTCTGTCAAACTTTAAATGTTGGAGATAATATTAAGGTATGGGGAAGACTTCAAAGCAGAGAATATCAAAAAAAGGTATCTGACAATGAAGTTGTGAAAAAGATTGCATATGAGGTATCAATCTCAAAAATGGAGAGAGCTAATAAGGAAGAGAGCACTGGAGAAGAGGGCGCAGTATAGAATTGTTTATTTAGCTAAAATAAATATTCTAATTCTAAATTCGAAAAAGCTATAAGCATTATGTAATATAAAATATAGTATTTTTTCTGGTAAATAAAAAGGTTTCAATTAATATAGATTTATTGAAACCTTTTATTTAATTATGAGAAATAACTAGTGTGTTAATTTTATACATCTGATAGTTACTTTCTCTATAATATATTATGTAATTTTAAATTTCTAATAGAAAATAATTACTTTCTTAAATCATCTAATATTTGAGTTTTATCTTTTGTCTTGTCATCTACTGCCTTGATTATCTTAGCAGGTGAACCAGCTACAACAACGTTGTCTGGAACATCTTCTGTAACAACAGAACCAGCAGCTACAACACTACCTGCACCTATCTTAACGCCTTCAAGGATTACAGAATTAGCACCAATTAAGGCATTATCTCCAATCATGCATGGTTCTTTGCTTGGTGGCTCTAATACTCCAGCAACAACAGCACCAGCACCTAAGTGAACATTCTTACCTAATTGTCCACGAGCACCAACTACAGCATTCATATCGACCATAGTTCCATCTCCGATTTCAGCTCCAATGTTTATTACTGCACCCATCATTATAACTGCATTTTTACCAATAGTAACCTTATCTCTAATGATAGCACCTGGCTCAATTCTAGCATCAACTTCAAGCAAATCTAGCATTGGAATAGCAGAATTTCTTCTATCATTTTCTATTCTAAAGTGTTTTATAAGATGTTTATTATCTAAAACTATTTTAGTTATAGAATCAGATTCTCCCATTAGTATATAAAATCCGTTAGAACCGTACCACTCTACATCATTCATTTCAGCATTGCTTAAATCTCCATTAACATAGACTTTTACTGGAGTAGATTTTTTTGATTCCTTAATAAATCTAGCAATTTCATAAGGATCCGTTAAATTATATGACATTATATCACCCTTTCCATTATTTTCGCAATCATCCTTATTATAATAAAGATTGAACGCAATTAAAAGGGGAATAAGTAAAAAAACACAAATAGTTTGAATCAATTTTAGTAATGAGGTAAAATAAGTTTATATTGCAAAACGGGGGCGCATAAATTATGAATAAACAAGTAGAGAAAATACAAATCTCAGGAATAAGAAGATTTGCCGAGAAAGTTAAGAAAGTTGAAGGAGCAATATCACTAACCATTGGGCAGCCAGATTTTCCTGTGCCAATAGATATATCGGAGGCTATGATTCAGGCTATAAGAGATAATAAAACAGTTTATACATCAAATGCAGGTGTTGACGAACTTAGAGAAGAAATCTGCAATTACTTAAAAACATTTGATATTGAATATAGTAAAGATGAAATATGCATAACAGTTGGTGGAAGTGAAGGGTTATATTCAGTATTATTTGCTATTATGAATTCAGGAGATAAAATATTAATACCTGGGCCTGCTTATCCGGCCTATGAAAATATCTCTATAATGATAGGAGCAGATGTAGTAACTTATCCTCTAAATGAAGATTTCACATTAGATGTAGATAAAATTAAAGAAAAATTAGAGAGTGAAAATATTAAGGTATTAATGCTGTCATTTCCATCAAATCCTACAGGGGCAATTTTATCTAAAGAGCAAAGAAATGAACTTGTTGAATTGATAAAAAATAAGGATATCATAGTAATAACAGATGAAATGTATTCGTCCATAATTTTTGATGATTATTATTCAATAGCGCAGGCAAGAGAAATAAAAGATAAAGTTATATATGTAAGTGGGTTTTCCAAAATATTTTCTATGACAGGGCTTAGAATAGGTTATGTTGCGTGCTGTGAACAGTACATGAAAGAAATAATGAAAGTACATCAATATGGTGTTTCGTGTGCACCTTCTATTGCACAATATGGAGTTCTTGAAGGGCTAAAAAAATCTTTAGATGATGTAGAAAATATGAGAAAAACTTTTGAAAGAAGAAAAGACTACTGCTTGAATAGATTAAGGGATCTTAATTTGGAGGTTGCAGAACCTAAGGGAGCCTTTTATATATTTCCTTCAATTAAAAAGTTCAATATGTCTTCTGAAGAGTTTTGTGAAAAGTTATTGAATGAAGGAAAGCTTGCTTGTGTACCAGGTACAGCCTTTGGTGATTTAGGGGAAGGATATATGAGAATTTCATATTGCTATAGTGATGAAATTTTAAAAGAGGCATTTGACAGATTTGAGAGATTTTTAAAATTGAATTTTCCAAATTGCTAATTAAAGAATTTTAGAAATAATGAGGAGTAAATATTACTAACTTTTTATTTTTAAAAAGTCTTTATATAAATAAAAATATATAGGGGGCGTCACAATGGGTGAATTTAAAAATGTAACAGCAGTTAAAAAAGCAAATGTGTATTTTGATGGAAAGGTAACTAGCAGAACCATTATATTTGAAGATGGTGAAAGAAAAACTTTGGGGATAATGTTACCTGGGGATTACGAATTTGGAACTGGAGACAAAGAGGCGATGGAGATCCTAGGAGGGGCGATGGATGTAAAATTACCAGGTTCAGATAAATTTGTTACATACAAAGAAGGAGATACTTTTATAGTACCTGCAAACTCTAAATTCAGTCTAATAATAAAAGAAGTGGCAGATTACTGTTGCTCTTATATTAAAGAATAGTCAATGTATTAAAAATACTTATAAAGATATAGATATGAAAGCATCTGTTTTTACAGGTGCTTTTTTCTTCATGGTGTGCCGAGCATGGGAGCTTGCTAAATAAAGAAAAACTTAATAACTATCCGAAATAGGCTTAAGTAAATTTAGCAGGGGATTCACTATAACTGCTCTTCACTGTGTTACGTTGACATAATATTTATTTTTTTGTTAGTATTATATCATCAAAACAGAAGATTAAATATTAAGATATGGTGCAAAATATCGCAATGTCTTCAAGCAAGGATTATTGGTAGTGTAAAAAATATATGAAAAATCAATCCAACTACCATTTAATGTTAAATTATGTTTGCTAGTTGCCCTTGACACACCTAAAGATAAATGGTCTTAGGCAGTTAAGGACGGGTGAATGATAATTTTGAACATGACTAATAGACCCGCCTATTGAGATATTTTACCATTTATCTTTGTGGGCGTGTCAAGGGTGCGTTTCACCAACTGCTTTAGATCATTAGGCAGTTATTGTACAGTTATTTAGAACAAAGTCTTGAGATAGTTCAATAAATTTGCACCATCTAGTAGGCATGTTGGACATTGACTCTAACTCTTCAAGGATTACAGGAGTTTTGCCTTCAAGGGCAGAATGTGGTCTTAGAAAGTTAAAGTATGCCACAAACATAGTTACAAATGCAACCGACCCGTTAGGACTTCCGAAGCCAGTAGTAGCTCTATAATTGCCTTTAAAGGTTCGGTTAAGACGTTCAATAATTTGCTTCAATGGCCTATATTCTTTTGAAACTTCATCTTTATTGGTTAAGCCTATAACTTGAGTAACATCGAATTTTATACTATGGCTTGCAAAGAAGTGCTGTGCAAGAAGATATATAGGGTTACCATCAGTTATAAGATTAAGATCTTCAGGTATTTCTTTTAACTTACTTAGAACATCATCGATGGCTTTTACAGCCGTTTCGGTATCTCTATGTGGTGATACTCTGTAAGATAGAATAATCTTTTTAACAGCATCAAAAAAGAAGAAAATATAGTTCCACTTACCGTTAACTTTTATGTAGGTTTCATCGCCGCAGAAAGAGTCAGAAAGTTTATAATCGTAGTTATCTATAAATGGCTTAACTACAATTGAAACGGCATTAACATAGTTTAAAATTGCTTGATGAGATATTTTAATATCATGAATATCTTTAAGCAATGCAGCTGTCTTTCTGGAAGATAAACCGTAGTTAACGTAGTAAGTTAGAATGAGTCCTAAGGTGTAAGAAGAAATCATAATGTTTGGAAGAGAAACCTTTGATTTTACCGGACTTTCTTTAGAAAGTGGCTTAAAGTCAAAAGTGAAATCTCTAAATATGTATCTAACTTTGAACTTACCAGGATTCTTCTTAAAATCTTGTTTTTCAGATTTTGTCATTGATTTAAGATTATTTTGGTAAAAAGAGCAATTATCATTCTTACACTTATAAACGTAGAAATCCTTACGCGCCTTGATTCTTTCAAGTGTTTTACTGCAGTGAGGACATCTTAACACTATGGATTTCTGATAGTAATTTTTAGGATTGAATGTGGTATCACAGACTTTGCAAAGATATTGTCCTCGGCCTCCGTTATTATCGTAAAGATAGGTATGTGGAGCACCACACTTAGGACAGATAACATCCTTAGGAGCTAACGCTTTGTTTTTGCGAGGTTTCACAGGAGCAAATTCTTTGCCGTGCTTAAACTCATATTCAGCTATTAGAAGCTTATAGTTAAGTTTTTCGGGAACATCAAAGATTGGTTGATCATCTACTTGAAGCTTTCGGTATTCTTTCTTAACAGGTTCGTCCGAAATGCTTTTAAGCAAGTTTTTGCCAACCAGCAAAGTCATGAGATACTTTATAATTTCAATAAGATAAATTACAGTTTCAAGAAGAAACTTATTAATCATGGTAATAGCTTGCCTCCTTTTTTAGTTCAGTGTTTTTGTTTTGCAAGTATAAAATATCTTAACTTTTTGGGGGTGGCAAGTTATTTATATAAAAAATAAGAAAAATTAAAGGGTTGCTGCCTTAGTTAGATAAAAAACTTTGACAGTACCGGATTATTATAAAGGGTGAATGTATGAAAAAGATAATGAATGAACAATTAATTTATGAAGTACTTTCAGTTGTAGAAGAAATCCCTGAAGGGAAAGTGGCTACATACGGACAAATTGCCTGCCTTATTGGCAGAGACAAAAATGCACGGCTTGTTGGGAAGATTCTTAGTCAGGCAGAATTTTATGGGCAATATCCATGTCATCGTGTGGTAAATCATGCTGGAAGATTGGTACCAGGGTGGGATGACCAACGATTCCTGCTATTAGAAGAAGGTGTATCCTTTAAAAATAGTAATCATGTTGATATAAAGAAAAATAAGTGGGAATATTAGGGTGGAGATGCAAGATGAATGAACAGAATTATCTAAATTCTATTGATTCCCTTTAATAAAATATTTAATAATACAAGGAGATGTAATATTATAAATGCTTATATCACTTAAAATAAGTAATATAAGCATTTATAATATGTTTCAGTGGAATTTAGATGGTTATTATTCTTAGAATCATCCATCTAAATTCCTAGAAACTATAGTACATTTATTTATTTTAATTAGTAACTAATTTATTGAATTCCTATAACATCACTCATGTCATATAATCCAGGATTAGTTACAGAAGCCATATATTCACACGCTTTTAGAGCACCAACTGCAAAAACTTCTCTTGAAATTGCTTTATGAGTTAATTCTATTACTTCACCAGTTCCAGCAAAAATAACATCGTGGTCTCCAATTATACCACCGCCTCTAACTGCATGTATACCAATTTCATTTTCTTCTCTTTTTGAATTTCCTTCTCTTCCATAGATGTACTTTGTTGTATCTTCTATAGAATTTTTTATGGAATCAGCAAGCATAATTGCAGTTCCACTTGGAGCATCTACCTTTTGATTATGATGCTTTTCAATTATTTCAATATCATAGTTTCCATAGAGTAGAGGAGTTACTTTCTTTAAAAGAGAATTAATTAAATTAATACCAAAAGACATGTTGCCTGATCTAAATAGTTTAAGAGTACTACTCTTTTCATCTATTAAAGCTAAGTCTTCTTGTGTAAATCCAGTTGAGCATATTACTAATGGTTTGTTAGTTTTTTCTGTTATTTCCAATAGACTATGAAGAGCATCAGCTCTTGAAAAATCTAATAAAACATCATATTCGATATTTAAATCCTTAGTGCTTTCAAAGATAGGATATGGAGCATTACTTGGAAATTTATCAATTCCAGCAACAATCTCTAAGTTCTTAAATTTATCAGCGCACTCTGTAATCATCTTACCCATCTTACCTGAGCAACCATTTAATACTATTTTTATCATATTATCACCTTATATCAATTTATAATCTAGCAAAGCAGCTTTTAGTATTTCCTCATTGTTACTATCCATTTCACAAAGTGGAAGTCTTAAAGGTCCAACATCTAGGCCCATAAGGTTCATGGCTGTTTTAACTGGGATTGGATTTGTTTCTAAAAATAAAGTATTTGCTAAAGATAAAGTGTCTAATTGAATATCTAAAGCTTCTTTAAAATTATTAGATAAACATTTTTCAGCTATTTCATGAACTTTATTTGGAATTATATTAGCTAAAACTGAAATTACACCTATACCTCCAATGGACATTATAGATACAATTTGATCATCATTACCAGAATAAATATCTATAGAATCTCTGCAAAGTTCCTTCATTTGAAGTATTTGGCTGATATTTCCGCTAGCTTCTTTTATAGCAACAACATTGCCTAATTCAGCAATCTTAGCTAAAGTTTTAGGTGCAATATTAACACCTGTCCTACTCGGTACGTTATAAAGTACAATAGGAGTATTAACTTCATCATTTATAGCTTTAAAATGTTTTATCAAACCATTTTGAGTAGTTTTATTGTAATATGGTGTAATAACAAGAAGTCCATCTACTCCAACACTTTCTGCATATTTACTCATTGAAATAGCAGCAGCAGTATTGTTTGAGCCGGTCCCTGCAATTACAGGAATTCTTTTGTTTATTACATCAACTGTAAATTTAATTGTATCTTTTTTCTCTTTTTCTGTCATCGTAGTAGCTTCACCTGTAGTACCACAAATTACAATGGCATCAGTACCTTCTTTAACGTGCCATTCTAGTAAATTTTTAAGTGATTCGAAGTTTACTCCATTTTCATTAAATGGCGTAACTATAGCTACAGCTGAGCCTTGAAATATTGACATTCAGATTCCTCCAACTTAATTACTAAGAACTATTTATTATCTTTTATCATTATTTCAGCAATTTGAATAGCATTAAGTGCTGCACCTTTTCTTATGTTATCACCAACAACCCATAGATTTAAACCATTATCCACACTAAAATCTCTTCTGATTCTTCCAACATAAACGTCGTCTTTTCCTGAAACTTCAAGAGCAGTTGGATATTTTAATTCGTCTACTTTATCATATACAGTTACACCTTGAGTGTTTCCTAGTAATTCAAAAATATCTTTTACATCAAATTCAGAATTAAGTTCAACATTAATACTTTCACTATGTCCGTTAAGTACTGGAACTCTAGCTGTAGTTGCTGTTACTCTTAAATCTGGCTCGTGTAGAATTTTTCTAGTTTCTTTAATCATCTTTTCTTCTTCTTTTGTGTAACCATCTTCTAAAAATACATCTATATGAGGTAAAACATTACCAGCAATAGGATAAGGGAATTTCTTAGGTGCAACCCCTTTAACACCATCCTCTAAATCTCTTATACCTTGGATACCAGCTCCAGATACAGCTTGATAAGTAGAGTATACAATTCTTTTAATTCCATATTTATCATGTAAAGCCTTCATGATTGGCATAGCTTGAATTGTTGAGCAATTTGGATTTGCAATTATTCCTTTATGAAGTTTGATATCTTCTGGATTAACTTCTGGCACTACAAGTGGTACCTCAGGATCCATTCTCCAAGCGCTACTATTATCAATTACTACAGCCCCATACTGTGCAAAAACAGGTGCAAATTCTTTACTAGCATCTCCACCGGCTGAAAATAGTGCATAATCTATTTTTTTATCTTTTATATTCTTTTCACAAGTTTCCTCAACAACATAATCCTTTCCTTTAAATGGTAAAGTACTACCTTCAGATCTTTTTGATGCGAAAAGATATAAATTATTTACTGGAAAATTTCTTTCTTCTAAAATTTCTAAAAATTTTCTTCCTACATTTCCAGTAGCCCCAACTATTGCAACATTATACACAATAATCCCTCCTAAATTTATTTATTAATATTTTTATATATACAATTACTATAGTTAAATATTGAATAAATATCAAGTCAATGAGCAAAATAAGTTGAAAAAAACTATTCATAAACAATTATTTATTCCATTAATTAGGGGAGATATGAAATAATGTGTATATTTATGCATATATATGCAAGAAGTTGAAATAATTATTAGTATCTATTACGTAGTACAAATCTTATAAAATATTATAAATTAAATGTAATTTCTGTAAAAATATATTTTTATAGAATAGTAAAGTGATAGAAGGAAATAATATTGGATGAAAAGATAAACTTTACAATTTATTTTTATAGTGTAATTTAAGCAACTTAGAATTTTTTTATTTCTTTATAAGTAAAGAAATATCAATAAAAAACTAATTATTAAGATTGGTAGGGATAAAGAATGGGTAATAAATCTGTAAAAAAGACAATAAAAGCAAAGCTTAAAGCAAATAAAGAGCTTACTGAAGCTGAAAAAATGAGAGAAAAAGTTAAGTATGAAATTGCAGAAGAACTTGGTTTAATCGATAAAGTTAATAAAGAAGGATGGGGAGGACTATCTTCTGAAGAAACCGGAAGAATAGGAGGAATAATGGCTAAAAGAAAAAAAGCGCCAAAGTAAATGACAAGCTTCTATATTTTTACTAATTTGACTAAGTAAATAATTAAGATATAATATATTAGATGAATTAGTAAATTTACGTTAAGGGCGTGATAAAGCAGATGGCTTATAAAGAGTTTGCCAACATATATGATGAATTAATATATGAGGATATTAATTATGATAAAGTTGCAGATAAGATTATAAATATATGTAGAGAAAATAATTTAAAATTTGAAGATTATTTGGATTTGGCATGCGGAACTGGAAATGTTTCGATTAATGTAGCAAAATACTTTAAAACTGTTTATGCAGTAGATTTGTCAGATGATATGTTAAATGTAGCTTTTGATAAATTTAAAAAGAATAAAATTAAAGCAAAAGTAATTTGTCAAGATATGTGTGAGTTAAGTTTAAATAAAAGGTTTGATCTTATAACTTCTGTTCTTGATTCAACTAATTATATAACAGAGGATGAAGATTTGCTTGATTATTTCTCAAATGTATATGAACATTTAAAGGAAAATGGTATATTTATTTTTGATATAAATTCGTATTATAAACTTTCTACCGTTCTCGGAAATAATATATACACTTACAGTTCTGAAGAAATTTTTTATACATGGGAAAATTCATTTGAAGATGATGTATTAAATATGTTTTTAACATTCTTCGTAAAAACCGAAAATGAATTATATAAAAAATTTGAAGAAGAGCATTTTGAGAGAGCTTATAAAGAAAGCTATATAGAAGATATATTAAAAAAATGTAACTTTAGAATAATAAATAAGTTTTCAGGATATTCTGATGAGGAAGTAAATGAAAATAGTGAAAGAATACTTTACATAGTAAGTAAATAAGATATGAAATAGGAGATGAGATAACAATGGAAGATAAAATAGTTAGAGCAACCGCTAAAAATGGAATGGTTAGAATAATAGCAGGAATCACTACGAATTTAGTAAATGAGGGTAGTAAAATACATGAATGTACACCTGTAGCCTCAGCAGCTTTAGGGAGAATGTTAACTGCAGGTACACTTATAGGAACTACACTAAAAAGTGAAAAAGAAGTTGTAACTTTAAAAATAAATGGCAATGGAGAAATAAACGGAATAACAGTAACAGCACATAGTGATGCATCTGTTAAAGGATTTATTGGAAATCCATATGTTGATATGCCTCTTAATGAAAAAGGAAAATTAGATGTTGGAGGAGCTATTGGAACAGATGGTATTTTATATGTAATAAAGGATTTAGGACTTAGAGATCCATATATTGGACAAGTGCCAATACAAACTGGAGAAATAGCAGAAGATTTTGCATATTATTTCACAGTATCAGAGCAAACACCATCAGCAGTGTCACTTGGTGTATTAGTTGATCGAGATTTATCTATAAAAGCTGCAGGTGGATTCATAGTGCAAATGATGCCGGGTGCAGATGAACTTCTTGCAGATGTTATAACATATAGATTAGAAGAAATTCCACCAATAACTACATTAATAAGTGAAGGAAAAACAATAGAAGAAATTTTGGAGTATATTTTTGATGGAATGGATTTAAAAGTATTAGATTCTTTAACTCCAGAATATAAATGTGATTGTTCTAGAGAAAGAGTTGAAAAAGCCTTAATATCTATTGGAAAGGAAACTCTTCAAGAGATATATGATGACAAAAAGAATGAAGAAATAGTATGCAACTTTTGCAATACTAAATATGAATTCACTAATGATGAAATAGGAGAATTATTAAATAATAGTAGATAAACATACTAAAATTATAGAATAAAAATAATAAGAAGATACAGAGAATAATTTGGAAGACTATGAAAAAGCAGATTATTCTCTTTTTTCGTGCATAAATATTATAGCAGAATATTTTTTATTTTAATGAAGGAGTGCATGTTATGAAAAAATTTTTGGATATTATCTTTGGTATGATTATTATAGTATATATTGCAGTAATAAATATTATAAGCAGCTCTAAAATCTCATTTAGTATTCCTATTTTTATTTTAGGAGTTACTTTAATAATATATCATTTTATTAAGAGGAGAATAGAAAGTAATAAGCTTATATATAGGTATTTTAAAGTTTTAAAAGTACTAATTTGCATAGGGGTTATATTTTTTTTAGGAATAGAAATTTTTATAATTAATTATCCTAAATATAATAAGGGGAATGCAGATTATATTATTGTTTTGGGAGCAGGACTTGATACTAATTCTAACCCAAGTTTAATCCTTCAAGGAAGGTTGGATGCAGCTTTAGAATACATAAAAGAAGATGATTATAGATTCATTGTTTTATCAGGAGGACAAGGATCTGACGAGAAGCTGCCAGAATCACATGCAATGAAAAAATATTTATTGGATAGGGGAGTTGACGAGAAAAAAGTAATAATTGAGGATAAGTCAAGGAATACGGATGAGAATTTTAAATTTTCAAAAGTAAAAATAGAAGAGAATAGTGGAAGACCTCTAGATAAACTTAATATTGAAATAGTAACAAGTGATTTTCATGCTCTTAGAAGCAGTATCTTAGCAAAGAAAAATGGATATGTAAATTATAGTAATTATTCTAGTCATACTGTATGGTATCTAATCCCTATAACATATACAAGAGAAGCTTTTGCTATTGTTAAAAGTATAATATTTGATTAATATTAATATACAATTGAATTTTATTAACTTGAAAGGATAGCTTAAACAATGAGGATAAATAAATTATTTAGTAACTATGGAATTTGTTCTCGAAAGGAAACAAATAGATTGATTGAAGAAAAGAGAATTATTATAAATGGAAGATATTGTGTTGAGGGACAATGGGTAAATGATTCAGATGAGATAATATTTGACGGTAAACCAATTTCTACAGTGGAAAAAGTATATATTATCTTGAATAAACCAGTTGGAATTACTTGTACTGCAGAGAATAAAGTTAGTGATAATATAATTTCCTATATGAAATATCCACACTACATATTTCCAGTTGGTAGATTAGATAAAGACTCGCAAGGTCTTATTTTAATGACTAATGATGGTGAAGTTGCTAATAGGATTTTAGAAAGTGATAATATGCATGAAAAAGAATATTTAGTTCAAGTAAATAAAAACTTTGATGATGAATTTTTAAAGAGGATGTCTGATGGAGTGGAGATTACAGGAAATAAAGGTTCTGGTGTTAGAAGGATAAGTGATAAATTAGGTTTATATAAGAAAATAGAAGATAAAGAAAATCGACTAGGGGAAGAAAATCTAGGTGACTCATCCATAGTACAGTTGAAAGAATTGAAAAACATAGAACATGAAAAAAATAAATTTGTTAAAACAAGACCATGTCAAGTAGAAAGGGTAGATGATAATACATTTAAAATTATACTAACTCAGGGGATGAATAAACAAATCCGTAAGATGAGCGGAACTTTAGGTTATAAGGTTATTAAACTTGAAAGAATTAGAATAATGAACATAAGGCTTAATGATCTGGAGATAGGAAAATGGAGGTACTTGGAGGAAAATGAAATAAAAAGCCTTAAAAATGAATTGTTTAGGTAAAATATATTTTAGTTAACACCAATTTTGGGCTAAGCTTGATAAGCATATAAGTAAACTTTATTGAAAAGGATATATCCCTATGAGATAATTAAATTAAATATAGTAAAGTTACAGTTAAAATTATAAGTAAATTCTATAATATAGGGATAGGGATATTTAGCCTTTTTATTATATAAACAACTATAGTTTTGAAGAAATATTTTGATTCACATGGAGAGATAGTATGAAAAAAGAATTGATAAAAGCAATTGAAGCAGCAGAAAGATATAATTTATTTTTAAAGGTAGTGACATCAGTTAGAAGCTACGATTCATATAACAGCTTTTTTAATATTTACGATGAACATGAAGAGGCATGCAGAAGAATTGTTGTACTTACTAAGACAAAGGAATTGGAAGAAGTTTATGATGAAGATCCAACAGAAGAAATAAAAGAATGCAAAATAGTTCAAGGTAATTTATGGATAAAGGATTATTCCCTGTTGACGAATCCAGATAAAATAAATTTATCAAGTTTATATGTTATTAAGAATTTGATTGAGGAACTATTATGAAAATAAAGAAACGTCTAACCATTTCAAATATATTCATGTTAATTATACCTGTAATTATCATATTTATTATTGCATTTATAATGAATATTCCATTTTCAAAGGCTTATGAAAATAAATTTGAAGGTTATAGGGAGCATGATCAGAATGCTTATTTCATTCAACAAAGTTTAAAACCAGATATGAGAAATATAGAAAATAAAAATGATTTAGATAAATTTCCAGAGCAATTACAGAAATTTCTTGATCCTAAGGGATATCATCTAATAATAACATATGATGGGGAAATTGTGTCATCAAATATTGAAGATAAGGATAAAGAAGCTATTTCGATGATAGGAGATGATGTACTTTTTAAATCTAATTCATTAGTTTTAGAGATGAACTCTATATCCTTAGTTAAAAATAGCTTTGTTAAGGATAATAAAGTAGTAAATATTATTGCAATAAATCCATCATATAAACCTGTAAGGATTGACATAAAAAATGAAATGTCAACTTTGGTAATAAGCTATATAATAATAGTTATTATAGTTTCACTAATTGTTGTCACGATAACTAATGCTATACTATCCAGTAAGATTTATAAGAAATTGATTCGCCCTTTAGAACTTTTAAGCTATGGGGCTGAACAGATAAAAAACGGAAATCTGGACTTTGAAATGAATTATGAAAGTGATGATGAATTTGGACAAGTTTGTGGTGATTTTGATGAAATGAGATTAAGATTAAAACATTCGGTCGATATGCAGCTAAAATATGAAGAAGATAGAAAGCAACTAGTGGTAGGAATATCCCATGATCTAAGAACACCATTAACTGCAATTAAAGGTTATGTGGAAGGATTACGTGATGGGGTAGCAAATACTCCTGAAAAACAAAAAAAGTATTTAGACACAATTTATACTAAGGCTTGTGATATGGATGTATTAGTTGATAGTCTGTTCCTTTTTTCTAAATTAGATACAGGCAGGTTTCCATTTAAATTTGATTTAGTAAGCATTAGGGAATATATAGAGAGTTTTTACAGGTGTGCTAAGAAAGAGTTTTATGGAAAAAACGTTGAAATTTCATTTGAAAGTAAATGTGAGAATTCAACATTAGTGAAACTCGATTATAATGAAATAAATAGAGTTCTTCTGAATATATTGGATAATAGTGTTAAATATA
Source organism: Clostridium beijerinckii (assembly GCF_036699995.1). Taxonomy (NCBI): domain Bacteria; kingdom Bacillati; phylum Bacillota; class Clostridia; order Eubacteriales; family Clostridiaceae; genus Clostridium; species Clostridium beijerinckii. The sequence goes on from NZ_CP144906.1 coordinate 1,998,121, forward strand.
AGCAGAAGAATTTAGTTAAAATAAAAATTAAATTGTATGAAGATGAGGAATTTGCAATATTAGAAATTAGTGATAATGGTTCAGGAGTTCCTGATGAAGAGCTTTCAAAGTTATTTCTAAGTTTTTATAGAGGAGATGTTTCACGAACAAAGCCTAATGAAGGAAGTGGACTTGGATTAGCTATAGCAAAACATATAATAGAAGCGCATGATGGAGATATTAAAGCTTTTAATAATGATGGACTTACAATAAGAATAACATTACCTAAAAGATAATTGTAAAACAGAGATATATTATAAAGTAGGGAGGATAGTCAATGAAAAAGATATTGATAATAGAAGATGATGAAAGTATAGCTGAATTAGAAAGAGATTATCTGGAGATAACTGGATTTAAAACAGAAATTGCTCAAGATGGATATAAAGGACTAGATCTTGCGCTAAATGAAGAATTTGATTTGATACTTTTAGATGTTATGCTGCCAGGAAAGGACGGATTTAAAGTTTGTCAGGAGATAAGAGCTGTTAAAGAAATACCCATTTTGATGGTAACTGCTAAAAAAGAAGATATCTATAAAATACAAGGACTCGGCATAGGTGCTGATGACTATATTGTTAAGCCATTTAGTCCAAGCGAACTTGTAGCAAGAGTAAATGCACATATTTCTAGATATGAACGTCTCACAACCATTGAAAAAAATAGCGATAATGAAAAAAGTTCAATAACTATTGGGCGTATTAAAATTTTACTTAAAGCAAGAAGAGTTTATATAGGGAAAAATGAAGTTAAATTTGCTAACAAGGAATTTGAACTTTTAATGTTCTTAGCTTCAAACCCTAATATCGTATTTTCAAAAGATACATTGCTAGACAGGATATGGGGAGAAGAATCTTTAGGAGATAGTTCTACTGTGACTGTACATATTAATAGAATAAGGGAGAAGATTGAGTTAGATAGCAGTAATCCTGAGTATATTGAAACTGTGTGGGGAGCTGGATATAGATTTAACTTATAAATTTATAATTATTTGATATTGAACAAAAATATGTTTATTTTAACAATGATTTATATCATAAGCCTAAAAAACATGGTATGGAGAAAAATAACAAAAATCATGAAATGCAATCTAGAGGTGCAATTAGCATTTGTAAAGAAATACAAAAGTTAATTGCACCTCTAGATTTTTTATTTATAATTATTAAATTTAACATGAATTTAACATTTGTTTATATTCTGTTTATATATGTGTAATAGAGATGTTACAATCCTTTATTATAATTAGAAAATAAATTTAAAATAGAATAATATTACTAAATGACAAATTGAGGAGGAAACAAGATTGAGAAAAACATTTATAAGTTTTTTAATTGGAGCTTTAGTGGTTTCTAGTAGTATATCAATGATTAATATACCAAGTGCATATGCTGACACTACTGATAATAGTACAATTAACGAAGTGCCTGATGATAGCGGGACGATTAAAGTATCATTAGAAAACATAAGAGATATCATGACTGAAAATAATTTAGATATTAAGATTAAGAAGAATAATTTAAAAATAGCACAAGAGGAATATCATGATGCATTAGATGATTATGATAGTGCGAAGAGTGCATATGATACTTATAGTGATAAAGAGAATATCGAGTCAAACTATGAAGCGGCAAAAAATGCTTATGAAAATTGTACAGATGTAACTCAAAAGGAAACTCTCAAAGCAGCTTTCGATACAGCAAAAGCAGCTTATGATGCGAAAAATGCTTATGATAATGCTGATACAACTTTAACGACAAAGCGAGATGCTTTTAAAACAGCTAGGGATGATTATAATAAGGAAATTGAAGATCAAGTATACGCAGCTCAACAGGCATACATAACTTATTTGTCTGATTTACCAAATGAAAAAATAGAAGAAGATACAGTGAATATTAATACTAAGAAAGAACAAATATATAAACTTCAATATGATAGTGGTTTTATATCTAAAAATAAATATACTGAATTATTACAAGGAAATACTTCAGTTGACGACTTGAATTCGTCAAAGAATACGGCAGAGCTTGATAAACTTAAGCTATTCAACTTACTTGGAATAAGTTCTGAGAGTAAAGTTACATTTGAAAATGATATAGATAAAAATTTTGATGTTATACCTAAAATTAATTATGAAGATGATTTAAGCAAAATGCTTGAAAATAATATTGATATAAAACTTCAAAACGATGAGATTGATGATTTAGATGATGCTGAAGATGATTATGATAATAAAGATATTTATGATAATAAAGTTGAGGAAGCAAATAATAAATTAAAGTCGCTAATGAATAGTACTGAGACAAGCTTTAAGAAACAATATAATGATTTAATGACTTCTTACAATTCAATAAAAAGCAGTTATGATGTGATAAACCAGAAACAAAAAGAATATGAAATTGAGCAAACAAAATATGATTATGGATTTGTTTCAAAAAATGATGTCGATGCTGCGAAATTGACTTTAGATAGCAAGAATGCAGATTTTATAAATAAAAGAAATCAATGCTATTTATCTTATTTAAAGTACATTGAAATGAAAGAGGGTTACTAAAATTGAAGCTTTTATTTAATAAAAAAACTTTGGCTAATAAAGAAATTATAGAAACAACTGAAGCAAGCAAGAAAAAATTTTTGACTAAAAAGAAAGTTATAAGTTTAGTTGCGATATTAGTTGTTTTAGCAATAGGAGCAGGTATTTATAAGGTTAAATTTGCTAAAACAAAAGTAACACAAAGCAGCGTTAAGTATACAACTCTTAAGAAAACAAATATTGCTACAACAATTAGTTCATCAGGCGCTATAAAGAGTGGAGATTCAACCAATATATATTCAAATTTAGAATATAATGTTGCATCAATTAATGTTTCAGTTGGAGATGTAGTAAAAAAAGGGGATGTGCTTGCAACAATAGACACATCAACTCTTCAAGAACAACTTGCTGAGGCAGAACAAACTCTAAATGCAAATGAGCAAAAAAATCAGTTATCATTAACAAGCGCAAAACAAAAATATGATAATTTGCAATATTTACATGATAATAATTTACAAACTGATATAATAAATGCTGAAAAAGCTGTTGATAGTGCAAAACTCGATATGGAAGATAAGAGTAAAGTTTATGAATATGATAAGGTCATGTTTCAAAATGGCGAAATTTCTCAGCAAGATCTAAATACAGCAAAAACAAATTATGAAAATTCTAAAGGGGTTTACGATAAATCAACGGTTGCATTAGAAGCAGCGAAAGTTAATGCTGATCAAGCATTATCTGAAGCAAAAACAGCTTATGAATCTGCTCAGGCAGCGGCTAATGATAAGAGTAATAGGCTTGCATATGAAGACAAGAAAAAGAAATTGCAAGATGCTCAGGTTGTAGCGACTGTAGATGGGACAGTAACTAATGTAAATGCCGTAGTAGGTATCCAAGCATCTGGGGCATTATTTGTAATTCAGGATTTAGATAATTTAATTGTTAATGCGAGTGTTGATGAAACAGATGTCGCAAAAGTAAAAGTGGGACAAAAAGCTCAAATAACAACGGATGCTTCAGGGGCTGATATTATTGATGCAGAAGTTGTAAGTGTTGAACCAGTTTCTAGTACTGCCAGTGCGAGTACAAGTACAACTAGTAGTAGTAACGGTAAAACTAGTACTAGTACTAGTAGCACTAGTAATACGACAAGCAGTGATGTATCTTTCACAGTTAAGGTACAGTTAACCGGTAAAAATGATAAGGTGAAAGTAGGTATGAATTCAGTAGTAAATATTATCACAGATGAAAAGGACGATATTTATTCAGTACCATATGGAGCAGTAATTAATAACAATGGACAAAACGAGGTTTATGCAGCAGTTGAACAGGGTGGAAAATATGTCGTTAAGGAGATTCCTGTAACTAAAGGTATAGAATCAAATGCAAATGTTGAAATTGATGGTTCTGATCTATCAGATGGAATGATTATACTTAATGAACCAACAAGTTATAAAGTTGGTGATCCAGTAGAAATAAATTCTAGAAAAGCAAAGTAGGGGGTGAGTGTCTTTGAGTAAAAATATAATAGAAATGAAAGACATTACAAAAAGCTTCTATATTGGAACTCCGAATCAATTAAATATTCTAAAAGGAATTGATATTAGTGTAAAAGAAGGAGAGTTTGTATCAATAGTTGGTTCATCTGGATCTGGAAAAAGTACATTAATGAATATTATAGGTGCACTTGATAGAGCAACTTCTGGGAACTATATTTTAGATGGTACAAATATTAATGAAATATCTGATAATGGGTTATCGGAAGTAAGAAATAAACAAATAGGTTTTGTATTTCAGACATATAATCTAATTCCAAGAAGTTCAGCTTTGAAGAATGTGGAATTGCCAATGCTTTATTATGGAATGAGTAAAAAAGATAGGAGAATACGTGCAGAAGAACTTTTAGATCTTGTTGGAATGAAAGATAGAATGTCTCATCAACCAAATGAACTGTCAGGAGGACAAAAACAGAGAGTAGCTATTGCTAGAGCATTAGCTAATGATCCAAGCATAATACTTGCGGATGAGCCAACAGGTGCCCTTGATTCAGCAACTGGAAGGTTAGTTATGGATTTATTCCATAAGGTTCATGAACAGGAAGGTAAAACTATTGTATTTATAACCCATAATAGCGAACTTGCGGAGGAAACAGAAAGAATTATAACTTTGAAGGATGGAAATATAATATCTGAGAAAAAGAATGATATGTATTATAAAAGATTTCCAAAAGAGGACAACGTATGTTTATAAAAGAAAATATAATGCTTGCAGTTGCAGGCCTTAAATCTAATAAAATGAGGGCACTACTTACAATGCTCGGAATAATAATAGGGATAGCATCAGTAATTGGTGTTGTTTCAGTGGGAAATGCAATGACCTCTTCTTTAACAAGTTCAATGTCATCGATGGGTGCAACCAACATTACAGTTAATGTACAAGAAAAAAGTAGTATGACAAGTACATTAAATTCGCCGAACTCTAATAGTTCAAGTTCAAAAGGCACAAATAATTCTAATTCAAAAAATTCAGGCTCGAAAAATTCAAATAAAAATTCACAAAATAATAGTGGAGGTGCACAGCCAGGAGGAGGTGCACCACCAGGTGGAGGTGGAGTACCGGGTGCAGGCGCTATGAGAGCATCGAGTGGAGGAGGAATGCCTCCGGGAGGTTCAGGAAGACAAGGAAAATCAAGTAGCACTGCAAAAGATATTGATCTTATGACAATGGAACAGATAAATGATTTACAAGAAAATTTTAGCGACGAGATAAGTTCTTTAAGTGTATCGGAAAATGGCAGTTCAGGCAAAGTTAAGAATGATTCAACATATGCTAATATAAGTACAGTGGGTACAAATGTTGGGTATAAAGATGTTAAGAATTTGGAAATGGCCGAAGGAAGGTACCTTTCACAAAATGATATTGATGGAGCAAAAGATGTTGCAGTAGTTTCAGATAAATTAGCATCAAAGATATTTGGAACAAATGTAGATCCCATAAACCAAGATATAAAGGTCTACACATCAAATGCAATTTATACCTACACAATAGTTGGAGTTTATAAATATAAAGCTTCAGGAGGAAATAGAACAACATCTGATGAAAATTTAACTACTGACTTATATATTCCGGTTACTGTAACAAAGAAGACAGCAACTAATAAAAATTATCAGACATTTCAGATAAAAGCCAAAGATGATGTAAATGTTCAATCATTTACTAATGAATTATCAGACTACTTATCGAAGCTTTATGCAAAAAATGCAAAGTTTGAAGCTCAAGCAAGCAATATGGAAAGTATGCTTGAATCAATGACATCAATGATGACTACAGTTGCAGTGGCTATATCTGCTATTGCGGGAATTTCACTCGTAGTTGGTGGAATTGGAGTTATGAATATAATGCTGGTATCTGTTACAGAAAGAACAAGAGAAATAGGAACTAGAAAAGCACTTGGAGCTAAAAGCAGTCATATAAAGATGCAATTTATAGTTGAATCAATTATAATATGCTCGATTGGTGGTATTTTAGGAATATTACTTGGTTTAGGTGCAGGAGCAATTGGTTCAAAAGCCATGGGATATGCAACTACGGTATCACCATTGGTTATTTTAATAAGTTTTTCATTTTCAATGTTTATTGGAGTATTCTTTGGATATTATCCGGCAAAGAAAGCAGCGGAACTAGATCCTATAGAAGCACTTAGATACGAATAGAATAGACTTTAAAATAATTTTTAATGCCATGGAGTTATTCTGTATTATTACTCCATGGCATTATTATATTGCTATTAAACAAAAATTTCATAAATTCCAAAAGCGATTAATACACTTCCCGAAATACAATTTGAATATTTAATTAAAAGGTTTGAAAGGTTAATATCGCGATTAAAATAGCCTATATATACAAATAAGATGGAAATAATAAAATTTAAAAATACGCTTATACTAAGATTAACACCTGTTATACTGGCAGCAAAATTTGTACAAATATTGTTTAGAGATATTGCAGCAGAAAGAGCTAAACATTCTTTTAGACTTATATTACGAGATTTATTTAAATTTAGAATATAAGGGTCATCCAAGATGTTTTTATATTTAAAATAACTTTCATAATAAAAGGAAGTATCGTAACCAAGACGTTTTTTTTCTAAGCGAATATATTCAATTATAAAAGAAATACCAATATAACTTAAAAGAATAGCACCAAATATATTACTGATCTTAGGATCTATTAAGGACAGAATTAATTTACCAATATACATAGAAACAAATGTACTAACAGAAGTTACTATTGCAAGTAAAATTGTATTTGACTTAGATAAATGTATTTTCTTAATTCCATAAGATAAAAAAACTGATAATGTTACTATATTTGTTGAAATAGCTAATAAAAGAGGTGATATAAAAATCATATGGAACTCCTAAAAATTATTTTAGTATAATATATTCATTTTATTTAAAAAAAGATTGTAATATGATAAATTTATAAGATATTTAAGATACTTTTGGTATTTGATTGAAAAAAGAATGAAATATTTGAATATTGAAAGCAGTGTTGTAAAATTCACAAATATTAAAGAGAGCTATTAATTATGTAAAGTAATAACATAATTAATAGCTCTCTTTATTTTAATTAGCTTGGTTACTCCATTTTTTAAAATTAAAATAATTAACTAGTATGACAATAAAAAGCATAACAGCAAATACATATAACGAATACTTTATACTAATTCCTAAAAATGTATAAAGTAGAATTATTGGTGTATCTGCAAAAAATATTGTTAAAGTATATTTAATAAAGCTAATTTCAGCTAATACAGAAAAGAAACAAATAATGTCTGTGGGTACAACTGGAGAAGATACCCCTAAAGCTAGAAGTTGCACATTATTTTTTTTAATCATGTTGTATATTTTGGGATATTTATTTACTATTTTATTTTGGTAACTCATTCCAAACGTAAGTCTTGCAAAGAAAAATAATAGAATCTCACTTAATAAATTCGCTGTTGCAGTTAAAATAAATGCTTCATATGGATTAAATAATATTCCGCCAATAATTATAAAAATTGTACAAGGAATTAGTGTGAAAATTCTTAGCGATGCAATTATGAAAAATAAAATTGCACTGAATTTTCCATATGTATTTAAAAAAAATATTATCTTATTAACTCCATCACTATATAATTGATACTTAAAAAAAACAAATAAGATTGATATCCAAAATACAATAACAATACCTTTGAATAACTTACTCATTAAATTTACCACTCCTTTTATACTGAACTTAAATAAAGCAAAAAAGTTTTTAATAGCAATATTTCTACCTTACTATAAACTATTTTACCAATAAATTATAAGAAAATGTTAAAATTTTGGAAATCTTTCGTTTATTTTAAGAATTATTAATAACAATAAAGTAATAGAAGATATTTTAAACTTAAGGTATAATATAGTAAAAACATAACATACTAGGGGGCAGTTGTATGAGTAAATATTGGAATGATAAAGTTAGAGAAATAGAGCCTTATGTGCCTGGGGAGCAGCCTAAGGATCGAAAGTACATAAAATTAAATACAAACGAAAATCCTTATCCACCATCAGATAAAGTTTTAGAAGCCATGAGGAACGAGGTTAATGATGATTTGAAACTTTATCCAGATCCAACATGTAATGAGTTAATAAGTGAAATAGCTAATTATTATAGGCTAGATGATAATGAAATATTTATAGGAAATGGTTCGGATGAGATTTTGGCGTTTTCATTTATGGCTTTTTTTTCAAAGAACAAAAAAATATTATTTCCAGATATAAGTTACACTTTCTATAAGGTTTATGCTGAACTTTTTGATTTAAATTATGGATTAGTAAAATTAGATGATAATTTTGATATACCATTGGAAGAATTAAAACAAACAAATGGTGGAGTAATAATACCAAATCCTAATGCTCCAACAGGAAAATATATAAATACAGAAAGATTAAAAAGTTTGATTGAAGCTAATAAAGATAGCGTAGTTATTATTGATGAAGCGTATATAGATTTTGGCGGCCAGTCAATGGTTAAATATATAAATGAATATGATAATCTTTTAGTAATTCAAACATTATCAAAATCACGTTCATTAGCTGGATTAAGAGTTGGATTTGCACTAGGTCATAAAGATTTAATAGAGGGATTAAACAGAATTAAAAATAGTATAAATTCTTATACCATAGACAGAGTGGCTTTAGCTGGAGCTAAAGCAGCTATTCAAGATAGTAAATATTTTGAGGAAATAACTAAGAAAATAATAAAAACAAGAGAAAAAGTAGTTAAGGAATTAGAAAATTTAAATTTTAGAGTTTTAAAATCAGAATCAAATTTTGTCTTTGCTAGTCATAACAATGCTTCTGGAAAGTTTCTTTATGAGAATTTGAAATGTCAAGGAATACTAGTAAGATATTTTGATAAAGAAAGAATAGATAATTTTTTGAGAATAACAATAGGAACCGATGAAGAAATGGATATTTTGATTGAAAAATTAAGATTAATTTTGAGTAATAATTAGAAAGAATTATGATAAAAGTATAGTTAATTTAGATGCAATGTGCTAAATAGGATTACTTTTGGAAATCCGATTTAATGAATTGTATCTAATTTTACTTATAAGAGAATGTTATTAGTCATATAGATAGGAGTTAAGGATATTGATATAATGAAATTTTTGTCTGAATTTATGTTTAGGCATTTTTGAAATTAACAGAGAAATTTTAATTTTTGAAGGAAGGTTTAATTTTATGAAATTATGTGTTAATAAAGAATACGTTTTAGGAGTTGCAAAGGAGATATTAGAATTTGATAGTCCAACTGGCTTCTGCTTTGAGATAATTGATAAAATAAGAGATATAGTTAAAGAACTAGGATATAGTTTTGAAACTACCAATAAAGGTTGTGGAATAATAACTATAAAGGGTAAATCGGATGAAAAAATATTAGGATTATCTGCCCATGTAGATACGTTAGGAGCCATGGTCAGATCAATAACTTCAGATGGGAAGATAAAGTTCACTTTACTTGGAGGACCAATTGTTCCAACTTTAGACAGCGAATATTGTACAATACGAACAAGGGAAGGAAAGAAATATACAGGAACATTCTTAAGCACAAGTCCTGCAGCCCATGTTTTTGAGGATAGCTCAAGTAAAACAAGAGATCCGAAAAATATGGAAATAAGAATTGACGAAGAGGTTCATTCAAAAAGTGATGTTCAAAAGTTGGGGATTTGTGTAGGAGATTTTATATTTATTGATCCTAAAACAACAATTACTGAGAGCGGGTTTATAAAGTCAAGATTCATTGATGATAAAGGTAGTGTTTCTTGTTTAATGGGTTTATTGGAATTATTTAATAGAGAAAAAATCGTTCCTAAATATACTACAAAAATATTAATTTCAACCTATGAAGAAGTTGGACATGGAGCATCATATATACCAAGCGATATAGCTGAGATGATAGCGGTAGATATGGGATGTATTGGGGATGATTTAACTTGTAGTGAATATGATGTATCAATATGCGCTAAAGATTCAGGAGGGCCATATGATTATAATATGGTGACAAAACTAATTAATCTTGCAAAGGATAATGAGCTTAAATACGCTGTAGATATCTATCCAATGTATGGTTCGGACGTAGGAGCCGCTTTAAGAGGTGGGAATGATATACGTGGAGCATTGATAGGGCCTGGGGTTCACGCATCTCATGGGATGGAAAGGACTCATTATAGTGCTCTTGAAAACACTATTAAATTATTATATTTTTACTTAACTAATTAAAAATATAATCATAATCTATTAATAGGATTGCAGAATTAAATGTATAAAGTAGTTTTTGAGATGAAAAGTAAAGTAATATAGATACATTTTAGGAGCAATTTTAGTAACTTTTGTATAATTTTATTATGCAGAATGAGGGGATTGATTATGGATATAGAAAACTTAAAAAGGCAATATGTGGAAGATAAAAGTGAGAAAGAATATATTGAAAATGTAAAGAGAACTGCAATGGTATTATTAAAACAATTAATAAACCTCGATAAAGAGATATGGGAAGAATGCAGTAATATATGTCATATATATATAGCAAATATTAAAAAAGAATTTTGTAATTATTTTATCAAAAATGGCTTTGAAATTAGACAAGGAACCGAGATAATTGCAAAATATGAATGTTTAGAAATAAAATTATTAAAATTGGCAGAGGATAGTAAGTATGAGGCTAAATATATCCTTACAATTGGAGGGGATAAGGAATTTTATATTAAATTAAGACCTTCTAATAAATATAAAAGAATGATTTCATGGAACTATCCATTATTTAATAACGATGAGGCCAATATAAGCAGGGAAAATGGAAATAAGGCTATAGCTGATTGTAATGATTTAGAAAAATTAAAAAAAGCAAGCGAGTTTTTTAAAAAGAAAATAGAAGAATTTAATGAGATATTAAGTGACATTAATTCATTTAGATATATTTATACAGAATACGAAAAAGATAAAACTACTGATGATAAAGTTGAATTCGATACATTTGAGGAATTGTTTAGATCATTATAGATATATAACTATAAATATTGTTGAAATAAAATTATAAAGAATAAGTGGATAAAATATAAGGTATATAATTATCTAATATTATCTTTACTCTATAATAGGATTTTAGAGATTAAAATAATTTTAATGGACAATAGACAGGTTTGATATATTAGTATATCTAATTGCATAAAGAGAATAATTAAAATAAATTTTAAGGCGATTTTAATTTGGAGGTATATTTATGAAAGCATTTATATTTGATATGGATGGAGTAATTATTGATAGTGAACCAATTCATTTTGAGGTGGATATGCAAACTATAAGAGAATTAGGTTGTAATATTTCGGAAAAAGAATTGGAAAAATACGTAGGATCAACAAATGAATATATGTATACGGATATAAAGGAAAAATATAATATAAAAAAATCATTGCAAGAAATAATAGATTATAAAGTAGAATTGACCAAAATGAAGATTATTGAATCTCATTTAGAGCCAATAGATGGAATCAAAGAATTGTTAATAGAATTAAAGAATAGAAATATTCCTGCTGCAATAGCATCATCATCACCTAAAGATTTAATTGATATAGTTGTATCAAAGTTTAAATTACAAGAATACTTTAAATATATTATAAGCGGAGAAGAAGTTGAAAGAGGAAAACCATCACCAGATATTTATATTGAAACATCAAAAAAATTGGGAATATCACCAAAAGAATGTGTCGTTATTGAAGATTCTAGGAATGGAGTATTTGCTGCAAAAGATGCTAAAATGAATTGTATAGGATTTAAAAATATTAACTCTGGAAATCAAGATTTATCTAAAGCAGATATAATTGTTAACTCAATTCGAGATATAGATCTAAGTAATATTCTAGAAAACCATATAATTTAAAATTATATAGAATAAATGAAAAAAAAAGCAGATACTATTAAATTCCCTAAAATTGATTTTTTTAAAATTATTTGAGATTATACGTCTAAAATGGTATAATTTATATGAAAAAAATCAAGGGAGACGATTAGATGCGACGCAATAAAGTAAAAAAAATAGCAATATTAGCAGTATTTTTATGTATTAATAGTATTCCAGTAATAACTTATGCAAAAGACGCAAGGATTAATGGGGAAGTTGTAGAAAAGAGTAGTGTTGAAATTAATGACAACTGGCTTACAGAAGAAGTAGCCAAGCAGTTAGGTAAAAAAGTGGACAACTTAACAGAAGCAGATTTTTTGAATATCAAAAAAATTGATTTAAGCCATAAAAGAGTTGGTAATAATATACCGGAAGAAATAAAGATGTTAAAGAATCTAGAGTATCTAAACTTAAATTCTTGCTATATATATGAAGATATTCCTGATTATTTAGGAGATTTACCTAGATTAACTTATTTAGATTTAGGAAATAATCAATTAAAGAGATTACCTAAAAATATAACTCAAAAAATAGTAAATGGTACTTATACTTATTGCGATGTTGAAGGAAATAAGTTTAGGTTAGATAAGGGATGGTATTTTTTAAAGGGTAAATGGTGCTATTTGGATAGAAATGGAAACAGGCTTAAAGGAACTGAAACTATTGATGGTAAGGAATATCAGTTCAATGACGATGGTAATGTAAAAGATGGTTGGGAAAGTGATAAGGATAAGAATTGGTACTATTATGACAGAATGAACGGTGTAATAAAGAATGACTGGAAACAGATATCTGGAATTTGGTACTATTTTGATAAAGATGGAAAAATGCAAAAAGGATTGCAGACAATAAAGGGCATTAAATATTTCTTCAATGATAATGGAGCAATGGCAACTGGATGGGTGAAGATAGATAATAGCTATTATTATTTTTCAGGATCAGGAGCAATGCAATATGGATGGTTGACTTTAAATGATAAGATTTACTATCTGGATGGTACGTCAGGCATAATGGCATCAGGGGATACGGTTATAAACGGTAAAAAATATAGATTTTCCAGTGATGGTTCATTAATTAAGAATGTATGGCTAGATAATTATACATACGTTAATCCTAGCGGTGAAACAGTGAATACTTCCTCTAATTATTCGCATTCAAGTACAAATTATCAATTGTTTAAATATATGACTAATGTGAATAATCAATTAAGCGTAGATAGTACTGCTGTTGCATTACATGACGGCATTACTAGTAATAACTGCGTGTATTTTACATCTGAAGCGTTAAGAAGAATAGGTGTTAATATACCAACTTCAACAGCAAATACATATCAGTTAGAGAACATATTAAAGAATATGGGATTTGTTTATAGTTATGATTTTTCTCAAATTAAACCAGGAGATATTGTATTTACAAATAATTATACTCATGTTTATATCTTTATGGGTTGGGACAAAGATGGATATGCTTATATTGTAGATAATCAAAGGACAAGCTTTGGAAATTTAGTACTTCATAAAAGGCTTATTCTTCAAGATACTGCAACAACAGATAGAGCGACTCATTTCTTCTACTATCCATATTAATTCTGTTGTTAATATGAATAAAAAAATATATATATTGCAAAAATGATTCTTCATCATAATTCTAAAAATATTACAAGAATTATAGCTGTAATTGTGAATTGTGAAATGTGCATTGTGAATTGCAACATATATATTTGAATTTTTCTTGGAGCTTTATAAATACTAGATATATTTATAGCTATAAGTTAAAGTATATATCTAAATAAAATAGGAATATAACATATTTAATTATTTCACTTAGCTTAGGCTATGACGAGGATCTTTATAATTAATAACTTTTTATTAATTATAAAGATCCTTTTGTTATGAAAAAATGTAAATAAATTTTATTCATATATATTGAGCAATTATAGTATAAATAAAAATATGAATATAATGTATGGTTGCAATGGAAGGAGAAAATTTTGATGAAAGTTCAAGTTGATATATTTTCAGGTTTTTTAGGTGCTGGAAAGACAATGCTAATCAAAAAATTGTTGTCAGAAAAGGTTTATGATAATAATACGGTTATTATTGAAAATGAGTTCGGAGAAGTTGGAATAGACGGAGACATATTAAAAGAAAGTAATATTGAAATTAAGGAGATAAATTCTGGATGCATTTGTTGCCAGGTATCTGGAAACTTTGGAGAAGCTGTTTTAGAAGTTATAAGTAAGTATAATCCGAACAATATAATAATCGAACCCTCAGGAGTAGCAAAATTAAGTGAGATATTAAATATTCTCCAAGAAAAGAAGTTTCAGCATGAGCTCGAAATTAGAAATATTTTTACTTTAATTGATATTAGAAATTATGATATGTATTTGAAAAATTTCAAAGAATTTTATGAGAATCAAATAAAAAGAGCAAAAACTATAGTTTTAAGCAGAAGTCAACTTGTAGATAACAAAAAGATTGATGCAACTATAGATTCTATAAGAAAGTTAAATTTGAAAGCTAAAATAATATATAAACCATGGGATTTATTAAAAGGAAATGATTTTCTTAGTACAAATGTAATAAATGAAAAAAGAAAAATTTTTGCTGCAAATTCTGGCATTAGCGCTAACACAAGTAAGCAGATGAGAAGAGAAGTAAATCATAGTGCAAATGAAATTTTTGAAAGTTACCCTATAGACCTTGAAGAAAATATAAGTATGCTTGAAATCCAAAAAAAATTCGAATTTATTTCAACTAATGAGAAGTTCGGAAGAATAATAAGAGCTAAAGGTGTTTTTAAGGCAAACGATGGAGAGTATTATCAATTTGATTATGTACCTAATGAATTTAAAAGTAGAAAAATCAGATGGTCAAATAAGAAAGTGGTTTCAATAATTGGTAGTGAGTTAAATAAAAAGGAATTAGAAAGGCTATTTATTAGGTAAATATAAAAAAAATTATTATTAGAACTTTGTAGAGAGGTGGTGGAATTATGAAAATACATATTGAGATTGTGACTGGTTTTTTAGGAGCTGGAAAAACGTCATTTATAAATTCACTTTTAAAAGAAAGTTTAGTTGATGGAGAAAAAATACTGGTCTTTCAATTAGAACAAGGAGAAAAAAAAATTGTATATTCTAATAGCATAAGTAATTTTGTAAGGATACAGGATGTTTTAGATATTAAAGATCTTAAAGAAAAAATGATATATTCAATAAAGAAATATAAACCTAACAGAATAATAATAGAATATAATGGAACTTCTGATTTAAAAGAATTATTCGATATATTGAATGAAAGAATTTATAGAGAATGTAGTAAGATTACTACTGTATTCTTCGTCGCAGATGGCAAGACATTAAAACAATATATTGACAATATGGGAGGCTTCATAATACCTTTTATACAAAACGCCAATATGATTGTTATTAATAATATAGATTATTGCAAAAAAGAAATTTTAAATGAAGGTTTTAAAAAAGTTAAGAACATAAATCCTAAAGCATTTATTTTAAGAGTTAGTAATAAGTATATTTTAAATTCTACACTTAGGGAAGCAAGGGTATTGGACAATGGTTATTTAAAAAAAATAAAAATTAAAATGATAAACTACAAAAAAAATACTAACATAAAATATGAGGGAAATGAGGAAAATGTATGAATCTTTATAAGAAGAAGGTTAAAGCTTTCTTTATTATAAGTGTAGTAATACTATCAATATATATATATAATAAATATCCAACTCTTATATATATTGAAGTTATAGGAGATTTTGCAAGTATATTTACAAGTATAATTCTTGAGGCAATGCCATTTATCATAATAGGATCCCTCATATCTGCTATAATTCAAACATGTATATCAGAAAGGATTATTGCGAAGATAATACCTAAAGCAAATATTTTAGGATATCTAGGAGCTGCTTTAATAGGACTTATTTTTCCGGTTTGTGAGTGTGCGATTGTTCCTATAACAAGAAGGCTTATAAAGAAAGGTGTACCTGTTGGGTTTGGAGTAACATTTATGCTTGCTGTACCTATAATTAACCCTGTTGTAATAATGTCTACTTACTATGCATTTTACGATAAAAAAATTATGGTGCTTCTTAGAATAGTTGGAGGGTTTATAGCTGCAATTTTAATTGGGATGATAGTAAATTCGCTTGAAAAAGATAAGAAAGGTTTAGTAATAGATTTTATAGATAATGATAGCTATTGTAACTGTGGATGTAATTCATATGTGGAAAATCAAAATAAATTAAGAGCAATAATAGAACATACAAATAGAGAGTTCTTGGATATAATGGGATACTTGATACTTGGGACATTTATATCTAGCGTATTTCAAGTGGCGGTATCTCATGGAGAAATAAATTTTATTTCTAATAATAAGATTTTAGGAATAGTTGTAATGATGTTGCTTGGATTCTTTTTATCTCTTTGTTCAGAAGTAGATGCATTCGTAGGAAAAAGTTTTTTAACTAACTACTCACTTAGTGGGGTTACAGCATTTTTAATTTTAGGTCCAATGCTTGATTTAAAAAATCTTATTATGATTATTGGAGCCTTTAAAAAAAGTTTTGTACTTAAATTAAGTATAAGTACAATAGGTGTTGTATTTGTAATCTCCTTTTTATTCATGATGTGCGGAATATAAAGATGCACTTTAATGATAGTAATTTAAATATATAAAAAGGAGCTGAAAATAAGTGAAAAGATTTAATTTTGATGAATTTTTATGGTTCATTGTTCTTATCTTGCTAGATTTGTCTATAATATATTTAATATCTACTGGAAGTATAGGTTTTTATATAGGTAGTAATATGATTAAATATTTTTATATTACTATAATAATGATAAGTATAATTACTGTTTTTCAAATAAAAAATATATTTACGCCTAAAGGCAGCATGAATATTAAAATAAAATTATTTCCAATAATACTAGCCTTAATAATAGGCTTCATATCTATTAATAAGCAACAAACATTTAAACATTCGGAGCTGAATTTAGAAATTTTAGAAAACAAAACAAGTGTTATTGATAGAAAGTCATTATATGAACATGAATTTGAGTATAATTTTAAAAAGAGCAACACAGGAAACAATGAAGAAACTATAAGAATTGACGAACATAATCCTACAATGCTTGATGATATACGAATAAATCCAGAAAAATATATAGGAAAAAAATTAGAGATACATGGATTTGTATGCAAAGAAAATTATTTAAATAAAAATCAAATAATTATAGGAAGGATTATAATGACATGCTGTGCTGCTGATTCAAAAATTGTTGGAATAGTTGGAGATTATGATAAATCGTACCAACTAAAAGAGAATGATAAGATTAAGGTTATAGGGGAAGTAGGTAGCTCGGTGATTAGAGATGAAAGCGATGTAGAGCATAAAATACCATCTATAAAAATAGAAAAATTAGAGATAGAAAATTAAAGTTAAACGTATATTCATGGAAATCACTAATAAAAGTAATTTATTAGGTAAAAAAAGCATGAATATACGTTTAATATGATTTGATTTAAATTTTAATCCAGTAGTATTTTATATACAAAATTCACAACCGCTTATCCTTATTTAGAAGGATCTGATAAAATAATTGTTACATAAGAAATTTTACCATTTGGTTCATTATTAGAAACTACATTGATCTTAAATGTATCAAATTTATTATTCCATTCAAGTCCAGCTGGAGATATTGTAGAATCCGAATCATCTGCGTTTATTCCTACTAATTTTAAGATGTTAATTCCGTCAGCTGGATATTTCATTTCTGACTTAGGAATTATCTTAATTTCATTACACTTTGAATCTTTATATTTTATCTCGAAACTATAATTATCTTTTTCATAGGTAGCTTTATCGTCTTCTTCGCTAATAGCTTTTCCTAAAAGTTTCTCGATTTCACTCTTGTCTTTATATTTGAAATCAGTCAAAGAAGCAATTTGTTTAACTTCCACAGTTGGTTTGTTATTTTCGCCAACTATTTTAGTATTACTTTGAGGGGATTGTTCAGTTGTAGATGTTGTGGAAGACTGCTCCGTTGTATTTCCATTATCCAAATTTGCAGAATCTTTAGTTTTTCCACAAGATATTAATGCAGTTGAACTAACTGCTGCAATTAACAATAGACTAATGATTTTCTTTTTCATAAAAATTTTCCTCCAACATTATGTGTATATTTTAGTGAGTTTTTTTGGATATAAGTCCTAAATAACATAGTTCATTGTTCTATAAATACATGATAAGTTTATGATAAACATTTATGAATTGAACTTCTTAGAACATATATACCCGTTACATCACTACCGATTATAACACCGATTAATTTGGGTAATTGTTTACTTAAGAAAACTTTAATAAAATAATAAGTTATTATTAACTATTAGCGTTAATAAAATTGGCGGAAGAAAATCATAAATTAAAGTGAAGGCACATTAATAATTAACTGATTTTTATATAGAGAATAATTAGATTAAATATAAAAGAGTATGCAGAGATTTTAGCTAATTATAAAAATGAAAGGATACTTATTTTAATCATTCAAGTGAAAAAATAAGTATCCATAATACTAATTTGCTTAAGCTTTATTAAGTATTATAATGAAATTTTATTTGTTAAATTTGCTACTATAAGATTTATTTTTTTGCTCATATTGCTTTGTATTAGAGTTATAATTAGCATCTTCTAAAACTCCGCCAAAAACTTTCTTTTCTTTAAATTGTATATTAAATTCTCTCTCGTATTTTTTTATTATATTAAGCTGTTGAACAGTTAAAATACATATAGAAGTGCCATGAGCGTTTCCTCTAGCAGTTCTTCCCGATCTATGTAGATATTCGTTTAATTTCAATGGCAAATCCAAATGGAAAACATGAGTTATATCAGCAACATCAAGACCACGAGCAGTGACATCTGAAGAGACTAATATTTTTATTTTACCTGTTCTAAAACTTTCAATTGCAAGTTTTCTATCTTCCTTGGAAATCTTTCCGGTCATGGCAAAACAATCTTTACTATGATAATTAAGTTTTGCTGTTGTTAATTCAATATCCTCATTGTTATTAACAAAGATGATTGCTTTTTCTGGTTTCGCAGCCACAAGAACTTTTCTTAAGGTTTCAAACTTATCACGTCTTTCACATATGATAAACATATGCTCAATATTAGGATTTATTAAAGGCTTATCTTCACTTTTTATTATTATTGGTTCCTTCATTAAAGACTTTGCAGTTTCCAATGTTTCAGGTTTTATAGATGCTGAAAATAGCATAAGCTGTCTATCCCTCATTGTTGATTTAACAATGTCTTTAGTAATATTAGATCTCTTCGGATCTAATAAATTATCTCCTTCATCAATTACTATTGTTTTTATAGTATGAGCAGTTATTTTTTTCTTTCGAATTAGATCTAGAATTCTACCTGTTGACCCAACAATTATGTGAGGTTTTATTTCTTTAAGTTTCTTTATTTGATTATTTATATTAACATCACCAATAATAGATAGTGAAGTTATAGGAAATGATGAGTTCTCAGCAAGAAGCTTAATTTGATCTTCTATTTGCTTAGCAAGTTCATGTGTTGGGGCCAATATTATTCCTTGCATTTCTCTCTTTGATGTATCTATTTTATGAAAAAGAGGCAATAGATAAGCCAATGTCTTACCACTTCCAGTAAAGGCTTCACCAATTATATCTTTACCCTCAAGAGCAGGTAAAATAGAGTTGGCTTGAATTGAAGTTGGTATATTAATGTTTTGTTTTTGTAGTCCTTCTATTATACTTGAATTTAAATTTAAATCACTAAATGAGTTAATCATTAATTTCTCCTTTTATCGTTGAATAATTTTTCTAGATATATTGCTAATTAATTATATCCTTATTATGTGCATTTTTCTAGTTAAAGTTACATAATTCAGGTCATATATTATCTAATGTATGAGGAACCTATATTTTGCATAAGAGATACCTCTGAAATTAAAAATTGAATCTAAAGTATAGATTGAATTGCAGAAATAAAAAATAAACCAATAAATAGTGTTTGAAAACTAGATAAGAATGGTATAATAAGAAAGATTTATATAATTTATGATTAATATAATTTAATAAGATAACTGAGGTGAAAATTTAATATATGAACAATAAATTCACTAAATTTAACATAAGTGATGAAATATTAAAATCAATTGAGGGACTTGGGTATAAAACTCCATCAAAAGTTCAAGAAAAAGTTATACCAGAAATACTTATGAATAAAGATATCATAGTTAAATCACAAACAGGAAGTGGAAAAACAGCGGCTTTTGGTATTCCTTTATGTGAGAAAGTAGATTGGAATGAAAATGTTCCACAAATTTTAATATTGACACCGACTAGAGAACTTGCTGTTCAAGTAAGCGAAGATATAACTAATATAGGAAGGTTTAAAAGAATAAAAGCTGTTTCGATTTTTGGTAAAGAGCCTATATCTGAACAGGAGAGAAAATTAAGACAGAAGACGCACGTAGTAGTTGGAACTCCGGGAAGAATTATAGACCACTTGGATAGAGGTACTCTTAATATAGATAAAATTAGGTATTTTGTTATAGATGAAGCTGATGAAATGCTTAATATGGGATTTATAGGGCAAGTTGAAGGTATTATTAGAAGACTTCCAAAGAAAAAAGTTACTATGTTATTTTCAGCAACAATACCAGAGGAAATAAAAGTATTATGTGATAAATATATGAATAAACCTATAGATATAAGTATTAAAAATCAAGAAATCACTAACGAAAATATAGACCATAGTTTATATTATATTGACTATGAAGAAAAAATAGAAAAACTAAATGATATTTTAATAATGGAGAAACCTGAGACAGCTGTTATATTTGCGAAAACTAAAGATAATGTAGATACAGTTTTTCAATGGTTAAAATCTAAAGGGTACTCTGTAAATAAAATACATGGAGGAATGCTTCAAAATGAAAGATTAAGCATTATGGATAGATTTAGAGCAGGTGATTTTAGAATACTTGTATCAACAGACCTAGCTTCAAGAGGAATTGATGTTAAAGGAATTACTCATGTAATAAATTACGATCTCCCGGTAGAGAAGGAAGCATATGTACATAGAATAGGGAGAACAGGAAGAGCTGGTGAGAAAGGAAAGGCAATAAGCTTCTGCGTTAAGGGGAAGGATAAGCTTTTGAACGAAATTGAAGAGTTTATTGGGTTTGAAATTCCTGTCTATAATTTACCTGATAAAAAGGCAATTGAAAAAGAAAGAGAAGATGGGATTAAAACACTTAAAAGTAAACCGAAAGTGAAAGAACAAAGGTCAAAAGATATAAATAGCAACATAACAAAGATTTATTTAAATGGAGGCAAAAAAAAGAAAATTCGCCCTGGAGACATAGTTGGTGCTATTTGTAAAATAGAAGGTATTAAGTCTGAAGACATTGGAATAATAGATGTCCAGGATTCAGTATCATATGTTGATATATTAAATGGAAAAGGAAAAAGAGTTATAGAAGAGTTAAAAAATATAACTATAAAAGGTAAAATCATTAAAGCTGAAAAAGCAAAAAAATAAGTATGTTAATATAAAATTTTAAAGGATGTTAACATAAATAATATTAAGTGGTATTATAGATAGTGAATATGAAATCTTATTAAATATAGGAAATAAAAGTAAATTAATTACTAGTCTTTTTCATTATAAAATTATAAATGCCATATTACTTAAAGGAAGATAAGCTTAAGATGTTAAGATTTTAGCAGAGAATAGAATATAGGTGAGCATTTAAATTGGTTTAGGTGTATTATATATATAGCTTAATATTTGATGACAAAAAACTAAAATATTAATAAATAATAATGTATTATAAAGAGGTGTTATAAAAACAATGATCTTAGATAGAAATGAAAAATGTTGGTGTGGCAGTGGTTTGAAATATAAAAAATGTCATTTAGAATTTGATGAAAAAATTGAAAGTTTTAAAAGAAAAGGCCATATAGTACCACCAAGAAATATTATAAAAAGTCCAAAAGATATAGAAGTAATCAAAAGAAGTGCTAAGATTAATGATGGGGTTTTAGACTTGGTTTCAAGCAAAATTAAAGCAGGAATGAGCACTGCTGATATAGATAAATTAGTATATGATTATACTATAGAACATGGGGCGATTCCAGCACCATTGAATTTTGAAGGTTTCCCAAAGAGTGTATGTACATCAATAAATAATGAAGTATGCCATGGAATCCCAGATGAAAATATTATAATCAAAGATGGAGATATTATAAATGTAGATGTTTCTACGATTTTGGATGGATATTATTCGGATGCATCTAGAATGTTTATGATTGGCAATGTTAGTGAAGAAGCCAAAAGATTAGTAGAAGTAGCCAGAGAATGTATGATAAAAGGAATCGAAGCAATAAAACCTTGGGGATTCTTAGGAGATATAGGTGCAGCCTGTCAGGAACATGCTCATAAAAATGGATATACAATAGTAAGAGCATTAGGTGGACATGGAATAGGTAATGAATTTCATGAAGATCCATTTGTTCCCCATATAGGGGAGAAAGGAACAGGAATGTTGCTTGTTCCTGGAATGATTCTTACCGTAGAACCAATGGTTAATCAAGGAACTTATGACGTTTTTGTTGATGAAGAAAATGAATGGACTATTTATACAGCCGATGATAAATTATCAGCTCAGTGGGAACATACAGTGTTAATAACTGAGACTGGAATAGAAATTTTAGCTAAGTAATATATAGGGTAGTTAAAAGTGGTTTTTAAATCAATTTTGACTACCTTGTTTAATGGAAGTATTAATCTAAGGAGTATTATTAAATGGATAATGTAGCTTTAAATTATTTGGAGAAATATTATGGATATAAGTCATTTAGAAAAGGGCAAGAAGACATAATAAGTAAAATAATAAATGGAGAAGATGTACTTGCTATAATGCCAACTGGAGGAGGAAAGTCAATTTGTTATCAGATACCAGCACTGATGCTAGAAGGAATAACAATAGTAATTTCACCTCTAATATCTCTAATGAAAGATCAAGTAGATACGCTAAAGGATATGGGGATAAAAGGCGCTTTAATAAATAGCACACTGAGTGCTATAGAAGAAAAAGAAGTAATAAACAATCTGGAAAATAGTGAAATAAAGATTCTTTATATAGCCCCTGAAAGATTAGAATCTTTTGAATTTTTGAGTTTTATTTCCAAATGTAATATTTCCCAAATAGCTATAGATGAAGCTCATTGTATTTCTCAATGGGGACATGACTTTAGGGGAAGTTATAGAAAAATATCACATTTTATAAGTTTACTTCAAAAGAGGCCTATAATAACAGCATTTACTGCAACTGCATCACAGGAAGTGAGAGAAGATATAATAAATCTTCTTAAATTGAATAATCCTAAAGTCTTTATAACAGGTTTTGATAGAGAAAACTTATCTATAAGCGTGATTAAAAGTGGTAACAAAAAGGAATATTTATATAAATATATAGAAAACAATAAAGAAGTTTCAGGAATTATATATGCTGCAACTAGGAAAGAAGTCAATAATTTATATGAATCTTTGCAAGCGAAAGGGTATAATGTGACTTGCTATCATGCGGGATTATCTGAAAGCACTAGAAAAGAAAATCAAGAAAATTTTATATATGATAGGGCTGACATTATGATAGCAACCAATGCTTTTGGAATGGGGATAGACAAACCTAATATAAGATATGTTGTACACTATAATATGCCAAGAAATATTGAAAGTTACTATCAAGAGATTGGAAGAGCAGGAAGAGATGGAGAAAAGAGTGAATGCGTATTATTATTTTCACCTCAAGATGTTCAGGTCCAAAAGTATTTAATAGAAAACTCAATAGAAGATGTAGAAAGAAAGAACAATCAATATAGAAAGCTCCAACAAATGATGGATTTTGTATATAGCAATTATTGTTATAGAAAATACGTCTTGGAGTATTTTGGAGAAACATATAATGGGCAATGTGATAATTGCAGTAATTGTTTGAGTGAAGGAGAGTTTGTTGATAAGACAATAGAAGCGCAAAAAGTTCTTTCGTGTATATACAGGATGAAAGTTAAATTTGGAATTGGAATGCTTGTAGATGTACTTAGAGGATCTAAAAATAAAAAAGTTATTCAATTTCATTTTAACGAGCTTTCTACTTATGGATTAATGAAAGAATATTCAGCAGAAGATCTCAAAAACTTTATTAATACATTGATCTCTCATGGATATATTAATGTGGTTGAAGGTACATATCCAGTGTTGAGTTTAAATGATAGATCAAGAAGAGTATTAACGTCTCAAGAAAAAGTTCAATTAAAAGAGTTTAGAGTAGAAAAGAAAGCTAGTGAAGACAATGAACTTTTTGAGATTCTTAGAAATCTAAGACAAGAACTGGCAAAGGAAAACAATGTTCCACCATATATAATATTCGGCGATGTTACATTAAAAGAAATGGCTGTAAATTATCCAATATCAAAATATGAAATGCTTAAAGTTTCTGGAGTTGGAGAAGTAAAATATAATAAATACGGAAAAGTATTTGAAGATGTAATACGTAATTTTGTAGAAGAACATGAAATTGTGATACCTGATCATGATGAAGGTTTGTTAGGTGAACAAAAGAGTATAAATAAAGATGAAGAATCTAGATTAGAAGTTAAAACAGACTTAGAATTATACGAGAGATTAGACAATGCAAGAAAAGAATTCGCTAAAAAAGAAAGAGCATTACCACAAGCAATACTGACAATGAATACTCTAAAGGAAATAAGCGGAAGATACCCAATTTCTTTAGATGAATTAAAAGATATAACAGGCATGGGACCTAAGAAAATAAGTTCGTATGGAGAAAAGATAATAAATATAGTAACCGAATATTTGTCAGAAAATGATAGAGAAGTAGAATGGATTGAAAGAAAAAGAAGAAAGGTTATAATTGATGGAGAGACTAGAGAGAATGATCAAATCTCAATAGATATGCTTAAGCAGAATATAAATATACATGAAGTATCTCAAAAATTAGAGGTCTCAATTTCAACTATCCTAGGGTATGTAACAGAGTATATAAAAGAGTTTGGAGAAAATATATTCCATGTAAATTTAGAAGAATTTTATAATAAAGAAGATGAAAAGCTAATAATAGATGTATGCCAAGAGCATGGATATGATAAGATAAATGTACTAAAAAAAGAACTACCTTCACATATAAAATATGAAAGCATAAGAGCTGTAATTTTAAAAAAGTACTATTTGTAGCCAACTAATAAAATCTATTAGGTTATTTTGAACCAAATTAAGTGCATCTAAGAATATTACTAATTTTTATTAAATATATTTAATAGTGGAATAGAAGATAGAGTAAAGAGGTGTAATTAAATTGGATCCATACGAGGTTTTAGGCGTTGAAAAAACAGCTTCTGAAGAAGAAATAAAAAATAAATTCAAAGATATTTTGGAAGAATATACACAAAATCAAAATGAGACCACCAAACAAAAAGTTTTAGCTCTTAGTGCGGCATATGAGCTCATTATTAATGGTAATCTATATAAAGAAATTCGTGATTTAGTCGATAATAAAAACTTTTCTGAAGCTGAAGCAAAATTGAACTTAATAAATAATGCGAATTCAGCAGAATGGAATTATCTTCAAGGTTTTATATCTGTTCAAAAGGGATGGTTTGACAGTGGGCTTAATTACTTGAAAAAAGCTGTAGAATTAGATCCTAATAACCATGAATATTTGGACAGCTTAAACAAATTGCAGTCAAGAGTCATTGATTATATGAAAAAATATGCAAATAAAAATGTTAAACCTAATTCTAATAATATGAATGCTTGCGGTGGAGATAATAATAGTAGTGGTAACGGGGGAATGTGTTAGTATATATGTTGTAATTAAATTTCAAGATTCTACTCTTAATTGAGCGCTTTGCTTACTAGAGTTTTAAATGTAAATTTATTATTAAAACATATATATATCTATATTAGGACTTTAAATTTAACATATATAGATAAAGTTTATAATTTGTGTTGAAATTTTGAAACATTTATGTTATTCTAAATAAGCAGTTGGTACGTAAAGTGCTAATGTGGAGCTTAGAGTGTCCTTCGCCGGTCTCTAAGCTCCTTTTTGTTTTAGTAAAATATACTGTAATTAAATTAAAAATTAAATTTATGTTTTAATAATATAAATATGTGAATGATATCTTTTGTTAAATTAATAAAAAAAGTGTTAGAAATTACATTAATAAGAGAAAAAAAGTTCTATAAATATATTTTTCAACCAACAAAGTTAAAAATATATTTAATACATGATATAATAGTAAGTATCAGTTTAGATTTTACGAAAGCATTTTTATGAAATGTTAAATTAAGCCTAGAAATTAAAGTTTTACATTTGTTTAATAAAAAGTACCAAAACTTATATTTTTTTTTGTATATAATAATGACCGGAGAAGGGAGCGTATGTCATGCTCGAATGTGTTTTAATAGATTTAAATGTTGATAAGAACACAAGTATAAATGAACTTATTGAAAATCATATGCCTTTTATAATAAAAAGTATTTCAGATGTGACAGGTCGCTATGTATCTTGCGAAAATGATGAAGAACTTAGTGTTGGATTACTTGGTTTTCATGAGGCAATTGAAAGATACGATAATGAGAAGGGACATTTTTTATCTTTTGCAAAATTGGTAATTGGAAGTAGAATAAAGAATTACTTAAAAGGTGAAAATAAGCATAATCATTCATCTTTGGACGAATTAGTGGACAAAGGTTTGGATTTTAGAGATGAATATTTTGAGCCTAAAGAAGATAATAGCATGTTGCTGGAAGAAATAACTACCTTAAAGAATGAAATAAGTTCGTTTGGTTTTACTTTGGAAGATTTGGTGAATGAAGCTCCCAAACAACAAGCAACGAGAAAGAATGCAATTAATTTATCAGAAGAAATATCAAAGGATGAGGAATTTTTATCTTTTATGTATTTAAAGAAAAGATTACCAATCAAAAAGATTGTTTTGAAGTTTTCAGTTACAGAAAAGGTAATAAAAAGAAGCAAAAAATTTATAATTTCTGTTGTAATAATAATTGATAAAAATCTCAGTGCTTTAAAAAATTGGATCAGAAAGTAGGTGAAAAGAATGAATAGGGGAATAATAATGGAAATTAAAAAGAGTTATGCCATAGCTTTAAATGATAATGGCATAATGGAAAAGATTGCACCTAAGAAAGATATGAAAATAGGGCAAAAAATATTTTATTTTGAAGATGATGTTATTAAGTCTAGTAATGGTGGGACTTATAGGTATAATAACTTTATTAAGTCAATTGGAGCAATTGCAGCGTTGTTTTTAATAGTATTCACCTTCTTTCATACTATGAAATCTGATACAGCATATGCAGTTGTTAGTTTAGATATCAATCCTAGTATACAGATAGAAGCTGATAGTAAATTAAAGATTATTAGTGTTGAAGGTGTAAACAATGATGGAAAGAATATAGATTTTACTGATGTTAAAGGTATATCTCTTGATGAAGGAATACAAAAAATAAAAGAGAAACTTATAGAAAAAAAATATTTAGATACTAATAGGGAAGTATTGGTTGGATTTGCATTTATAAAAAATGAAGATAACAGTGCTTATGAGAAAGATATAAAGGACGTTATTCAATCTACCTTTAATACAGAAAAAGTTACTTATGTTAAAGGTGATAAGGAAGATGTTGATGAAGCTAAGACAAAAGGAATAAGCTTAGGAAGATATGAAGCATCTCTAGTGGTAGATGAGAGTACAAAGAATAAAATAGATGTAGCACCAGTAAAAGAAATTACTGCAAGTATAAAAGATAAAGAAAATGTAACTCAGTGGGATGCAAAAGATGAAAAAAATAGTGATGTCGTTACTCCTGCTACTAGCTCAAATTCAGATGCAAAACCTGAAAAAACAACTGTAGATAAGCCTGAGATAAAAGGAGCAGCTGATGATTCATTACCTAATATTGGTACAGGGAAAACTATAGATAACACTAAAAAAGAACAAAAGGATGATGGTGTATTAAATTTACAACCAGAGGTCCCAGCACAAAATGAGAATGATAACAAGGGAAATACACCAGTGACAAGTCCTACAAAGGATGACAATACTATTAATATAGGTCCAGATAACGGAACTATTGTAAATAATCCTACGTCAGGAAAAATTCAGGAAGATCCTAATAAGACTATACAAGTGCCAAAAACTGACGAGAATACAGCTAATAAGACTGTTAAAAATTAATGAGTTATTTAAGGGTAGATTTATCTAGATGAATATCATCAAAGATAGATCTACTTTTTATTTGCCTTATACTTTAGCTAAAAAAAATAAATTTAGCAGTAGGAAAATCGTATTAAAAAAGAGGACTAGAATAAAAAATTATAGTATACTTACTAGTAAGTATTATTAATAAGGATTTGGGGAGATTAAAAATGATAAAAGAGCTATTAAAAGATAATATACTAATATGTGATGGGGCAATGGGAACATATTATTCAGAAGTAACAGGTAATGATGTATCTTATTGCGAATTTGGTAACTTAAATGATAAAGAAACTATAAAAAGAATACATAAAGAGTATATTGAAGCTGGGGCTAAACTAATTAGAACAAATACTTTTTCTGCTAATACATATGATCTTGGAGTATCGTTAGAAACATTAATGGACATAATTAAATCAGGAATAAACTTAGCTAAAGAAGTAACAAGAAATACTTCTGTTTTAATAGGTGCAAGTATTGGACCTATTAAAACAGATAATTTAGATGAATTTAGCAATGAAGTTTTAGAAGAATATAAATATATAGTAGATTGCTTTTTAGAAAATGGGATAGATATTTTTATATTCGAAACTTTTAGCAACTATAATTACCTAAAAAAAATAAGTGAATATATTAAGTACAAGAACACTGATAGCTTCATACTTACTCAATTTGCTGTTAAGCCAGATGGATTTACAAGAGATGGGTTAAGTGCAGCTAAATTGATTAAAGAAGTACGAAATACAAAATATATAGATGCATTTGGGTTCAACTGTGGTTCTGGTCCAGCACATATATTGGAAATTGTTAAAAAAATTGATATAGAAAATGAAATTGTTTCAGTATTGCCTAATGCAGGTTATCCAGAGATAATTCACGAAAGAACAGTTTATCCAAACAATCCATTATATTTTGCAAAAAAAGTTAATGAAATAAGGTCTTATGGAGTTTCTATTATAGGGGGATGCTGTGGAACAAATCCAAGCTATATTAAACAACTAACCCAAATAGTTAATGAGAATTCTAATGTAGTGAATGCTAATACTAAATCTGAGCCAAAAGTTAAAAGTTTTGAGAAAAAGGCTAAGAATACTTTTAAAGATAAGCTCGAAAATGGTGAGTTTGTTGTAGCTATCGAATTATCGGCACCAATTGATACAGATATATCAAGAATTATAGATGGAGCCAAGATATGTAAAGAAAACAATATTGATTTAGTAACAGTTCCGGATTCACCAATGTCGAAGGTTAGGGCAGATTCGACTATTATATCATCTAAAATCAAGAGAGAAATAGGAATTGAAGCTATGCCTCATATTTGTTGTAGAGATAAAAATACTAATGCAATAAGGTCAAGTTTAATAGGATCTCATATTGAAAATATAAGAAATATCCTTGCAATTACTGGTGATCCTATATCTGATGCGAGTAAAGTTGAAACAAAAAGCGTATTTAACTTAAATTCATTTAGGTTAATAGAATTAATAGAAAGCATGAATGAAGAAATATTCAAAGAAGATAGTATTTATGTAGGCGGTGCTTTGAATTTGAATGTTTTAAATAAAGAAGTAGAATATAATAGAATGATGAAGAAGATAGAAAAAGGTGCAAAGTTTTTTTTAACACAACCTATCTATGATGACAATGCTATAGAGTTCTTGAAGATGATTAAAGAAAGGACTAATGTAAAGATTTTAGCAGGATTACTTCCGGTTGTAAGTTATAGAAACGCAATGTTTTTAAATAATGAGCTTCCTGGAGTAACTATACCAGATAAATATGTACAAATGTTTTCGGAAAATATGAGCAAAGAAGAAGCACAAGAAATCGGTGTAAAAATTACTGTGGAGATAGGAAAGAAACTAAAAAATATTGCGGATGGATTATATTTCATTACTCCATTTAATAGGGTTAATATGTTAATTGAAATCATTAAGCAGATTAATGCCTAAATCATTATAATTCTTATATGAATAATAAAAGACAAGAGGGATTTTTATGAATGTTGGTCTCATTAGACATTTTAAAGTTGATTACCGTAAAAGTTTTTTTATGACATCAAAAGAATTTAAAATTTGGGAAGAAAATTATAATATAAGTGGTGTAATTAGAAAAGATGTAGAGCTTATGGGAATAAATTGGGATAAGTGTTATTCTAGTACTCTTATAAGAGCAATAACTACAGCACAACATGTATATAATGATAATATAATTCAAAATGATCTAATTAGAGAAACTATTATTGATCCAATATTTAAAAGTAATTTAAAGCTTCCGTATTGGTTTTGGGCAATTGGTGGAAGAATAGCATGGTATTTCAATCATAAATCTCAACAAGAAAATAAGAGTATTACAAGAGAGAAAGCTGAGAAGTTTGTTGATTTATTATTAAGTGAAACCATAAAAGAAGGTACAGAAAATATTTTAATTGTTACCCATGGTTTTTTTATGTATAGTCTTCAAAAAGAATTGAAGAAAAGGGGCTTTACAGGCAAGTTAGTATACAGCCCTAAAAACGGAACTTTATATTTATATAAAAAATAATAGAGTAACTATAAATTTATGTTTGAGCAAAACTTTATGTAATATAAAGAAATATAAGGACAGGGTCAATAAAATATGCTATCTTTTATGATAAAAAGTATAGCATATTTTTTGATATATATTATTGAAATAAGTACTAAATTAAGTTAGTATACTTTATATACAAATGATGATAAGGAGGAAGATATATGATAAATAATGATAATTTGATTTGTGAAGCAAATAGATGCTTACTATGTAAGAAGCCAGCTTGTAAGTTTAATTGTCCAGTAGAAACGCCTATACCTGATATTATAAATATGTATAAGGAAGGAAAAATTGAAGAAGCAGGAGAAATATTATTTGAAAATAATCCGCTTTCAGCAGTATGTTCATTAGTATGTATTCATGAAGACCAATGCAAAGGAAATTGTATAAGAGGGATTAAAGGGGAACCAATAAGATTTCATGATATAGAGCAAGAAATATCTCAAAGATACATAGAAGAAACAAGGTTTAAAGCTGTTTCTAAAAAGAAAGACCGAGTTGCTATAATTGGTGGT
Organism: Clostridium beijerinckii; assembly: GCF_036699995.1. Taxonomy (NCBI): domain Bacteria; kingdom Bacillati; phylum Bacillota; class Clostridia; order Eubacteriales; family Clostridiaceae; genus Clostridium; species Clostridium beijerinckii. The sequence goes on from NZ_CP144906.1 coordinate 2,029,626, forward strand.
GGTCCAGCAGGAATTACTATTGCATTTATACTAGCTAAGAAAGGATACAATATTACTATTTTTGATGCGCATGAGAAGATAGGTGGGGTACTAAGGTATGGAATCCCAGAATATAGGCTGCCAAAAAAATTAATAGATTCTATTGAAGATAGATTAATGGAGCTTGGTGTAAAAGTTAGGCCTAATACTCTTATTGGCCCTGTAATAACATTAGATAGACTGTTTGAGGATGGCTATAAAGCAGTGTTTATTGGCACAGGAGTATGGAATCCAAGAACATTAAATATTAAAGGTGAGACTTTAGGAAATGTACATTTTGCTATTGATTATCTAAAATCACCAGAGAACTATAAGTTGGGTAATAAAGTGGCTGTTATTGGAGCTGGTAATGTAGCTATGGATGCTGCAAGAAGTGCAAAAAGAAATGGAGTTGAAGATGTTACAATAATATATAGAAAAGGCTTTGATCAAATGTCTGCAACCAAGCAAGAAATAAGAGAAGCTAAGGAAGATAAAATTAATTTTGAATTATTTAAATCGCCATTAGAAATAACAGAAGATGGAATAAAGTTAGTTAATACTGAGAATGTAGTAGAGTCAGATGGAAAAATTCAAAACAAAGTTATTGAAGAAAAGGAAGAGTTTTTTAAATGTGATTCAATAATTGTAGCTGTAAGTCAAACCCCTAGAACTAATATAGTTTCAAACACAACAGAATTAAATACCAATAAGTGGGGATTACTAATAACTGATGATAAAGGAAATACGACTAAAAAAGGTACATTTGCGTCAGGAGATGTTGTTACTGGTGCTAAAACTGTAGTAGAAGCAGTAGTGCAAGCAAAAATAGTTGCTCAAACCATTGAAGATTACTGTGAAAACAACTAAATATAAAAATTAAATATAACATTGATAAATTGAGGAAAAACAGTTAAAATCGTATAGGTTGCAAAAATAAATTTTAATTATTAAAATATTACTAGAAGTAAATTAAGCTTTTTTATATACTGTGATTATCGTATATGGTGAAAAAAGTTTACTTAATAAGGAGTGTAAAGAAAATATGAGTGTCACTATAAAAGATATTGCAAAATTAGCGAATGTTTCTCATACAACGGTGTCTAGAGCACTTAATAATAGTCCTTATATTAATGAAGAAACCAAGGTTAAAATTATGGCTTTAGCAAAAGAATTGAATTATGTACCAAATTATAGTGCTAAGAGTCTTGTTCTATTAAAATCATACGTTATAGGAGTATTTTTTTCATCAATTAGCGAAGGAACATCAGATACATTCTTTCATGAAATTATAAGAGGAGTTAATAATGTCATAGATAAAGAATATAATTTGGTTGTAAGAGGTATAGATGATTATCAATATTCTCACTTAATTGATAATAGAAATTTTGATGGAATAATCGTTGTAAGCCAAAGTAAAAATGACGATGAATTTATACAAACTATTTTAGAGAAAAATATACCAACTGTAGTTATAAATAGATATATTGAAAATGAAGGACTAGTAAACATAATGTCAGATGATACAAAAGGAGTTTATGATGCAGTTACTTATTTTATAGAGAATAATCATAGGAAAATAGCATTATTGCAAGGAAATAAGGAATTTGAATCAACAGTATATAGAAAAAGAGGATATATAAGAGCGTTAGAGGATAATAATATTCCGATTAATGAGGAATATATTTTAAGTGGTAGATATGACCTTAAAAGTGGATATGAGAATATGAAAAAGTTACTTAAATTAGAGAATGTTCCAACAGCAGTATTTTGCGCTAATGATGATATTGGGGTAGGGGCTATGAAAGCAATATTTGAAGCTGGGTTAAAAGTTCCAGAAGATATCTCAATTATAGGGTTTGATGATAGCAACTTTTGTAACTATGTAACTCCTCCATTGACAAGTGTGAGGAAGGATTCTTTGGCGATGAGCGAATATGGCGGAAGAAACTTATTAAATCTTATAAAGAATAAAGAAGTAGATAAAGAAAAAGTTTATATACAATCTCAGCTTGTAGTAAGAAAATCAGTAAAAAAACTTTAATAATGGATTTTAATAATTAGTGAATTTAAGCACTAATTATTAAAAAAAGTTGTTAACGTTCACAAAAAAGTGTTGCGTTATTTGAAATATGATATTATAATAAAGTTATCAAGTAGATACAAGAAAATGTTCACGTGAACAGGAATTTGCACGTATTTTTGTTCACGTGAACAAAAAAGAAAAGAGGATTTTGATATGAAAAAGTTTATGGATGAAAATTTTTTATTAAGCAACGAAGTATCTGAAAAATTATATCATAATTATTCAGAAAAAATGCCAATTATTGATTATCATTGCCACATTAATCCGAAGGAAATATTAGAAGACAAAAAGTTTGAAAATATAACTCAAGTATGGCTTTATGGTGATCATTATAAATGGAGACAGATGAGAACTTTGGGCATAGATGAAAAATATATTACAGGAGATGGAAGTGATTATGAAAAGTTCTTAGCTTGGGCAAAGACTATATCATTAGCTATCGGAAATCCACTTTATCATTGGACACACTTAGAACTTAAGAGATTCTTTGGAATAGATGAAGTTTTAAATGAAAAAAGTGCACCTGCTATTTGGGAAAAAGTTAATAAGCTGTTAAATAGCGATGATTTTACAGTAAGAAATCTTATAAAGAAATCAAATGTAAAAGTGATATGTACAACAGATGATCCTATAGATTCATTAGAATATCATTTAGCAATAAAAGAAGATAAAAGCTTTGATGTGAAAGTATTACCAGCTTTTAGACCTGATAAAGCTCTAGGAGTTAATAAAGAAACATTTAAAGATTGGTTTAACAAACTAGAAGAAGTAGTTGGTTCTAAAATTTCAAACTTTGATGAATATTTAGAAGCATTAAAAAAGAGAGTGGAATATTTTCATGAAGCTGGATGTAGAGTATCAGATAATGCATTGGATTTTGTTCCAGTAGGAAATGCTTCGTTAGAAGAAGTTAGAGAAATTTTTGCAAACGTACTTAAAAATGGACAAGTATCTTTTGAAGATGAAAATAAATTAAGAGTATATATATTAAAGTTCTTTGGAAAATTATATCACGATCTAGGATGGGTAATGCAATTTCACATGAATTGCGTTAGAGATAATAACAAAGTAATGTTCGAAAAATTGGGACCTGATACAGGATTTGATTCACTTAATGACACAGAAGTTGCAATTCCACTATCAAGGTTATTAGATGCATTAAATAGTGAAAAAGCTTTACCTAAGACTATTATATATAGTTTAAATCCAAATGATAATTCTACAATAGGAACATTACTTGGATGCTTCCAAGGAGACGGAATTAAGGGCAAAATACAATTTGGATCAGCTTGGTGGTTTAATGATCACAAGATTGGTATGCAAGATCAAATTAGAACTTTAGCTAATTTAGGCATGCTAAGCACATTTGTTGGAATGTTAACAGACTCTAGAAGCTTTTTATCTTACACAAGACATGAATATTTTAGAAGAATACTTTGCAATGTAATTGGAGAATGGGTAGAAAATGGCGAGTTACCTAATGACATTGAACATTTAGGACAAATTGTAGCTGACATTAGTTATAATAACGCAGACAAATACTTTAATATGTAATCTTTTATGTATGAAAATAAGTGAGATGCTTATTTTCATACAATAATGCAAAGATACAGATGAAGTGAAGATTTAGGAGGAATAGCTATGAAATTAAATAAGGAATTATATAAAGAATTTAAAACATATCCAGAAAAAGTATTGCAATTTGGAGAAGGTAACTTTTTGAGAGCTTTTGTTGATTGGCAAATAGATAAAATGAATGATGAAGCAGATTTCAATGGAAGCGTTGTAGTTGTTCAGCCATTAGAAAATGGTCTTGTGGACATGCTTAATGATCAAGATTGTCTATACACTTTATATTTACAAGGGGTTCAAAATGGGCAAGCATCAAAAACTCATAAAGTAATCAATAGTATAAGTAGGGGAATTAATCCTTACAGAGACTATAATGAATATTTAAAAGTTGCAGAAAATCCAGAATTAAGATTTATAGTGTCAAATACAACAGAGGCAGGAATTGCATTTGATGAAAACGATACTTTAAATGGAGGATGTCAAAAAAGTTATCCAGGTAAGCTAACAGCATTCTTATATCACAGATTTAATGCATTTAATGGAGATGACAGTAAGGGATTTATTATAATTCCGTGCGAGCTTATTGATAGAAATGGTGAAAAACTTAAAGAAATAGTATTAAGATATGCAGAAGTATGGAACTTAGGACAAGACTTTATTGATTGGACAAACAATGCTAATACTTTTTGTTGTAGTTTAGTTGATAGAATAGTGCCAGGATATCCAAGAGATACAATTGATGAGGTTAGAGAAGAGCTTGGATATGATGATAATTTAGTAGATGTAGGTGAAATATTCCACTTATGGGTAATAGAAGGTCCTCAGTCTATAAAAGATGAATTACCAATAGAAAAAGCTGGACTTAATGTAAAAGTTGTAGATGATATGACACCATATAGAACAAGAAAAGTTAGAATTTTAAATGGGCCTCATACAGCAATGGTTCCAGTAGCATATCTTTATGGTTTAGAAACTGTAGGGGAAGCGGTTGATCATGAGGTTATAGGAAGATATGTCCATGATGTAATATATGATGAAATTATAGAAACTTTAGATTTGCCTCACGAAGAATTAGTGGAATTTGCAGATGCGATTATAGAAAGATTTCAAAATCCATATGTAAAGCACTATTTAATGAGTATAGCATTAAATTCATTATCTAAATATAAAACAAGAGATTTACCAAGTTTAACTGAATATCTAAAGAGAAAAGGTACACTTCCTAAGAAATTAGTATTCTCCCTTGCATCTTTAATAGAATTCTACAAAGGAAAAAGAGGAGACGAAGACATTCAATTAACTGATGATGAGGATATATTAGAATTATTTAAGAAATTATGGGAAAAATACGATGGAACAAAAGAAGGCCTAAACAAAATTGTAACTTCAGTTCTTGGGTATGAAAAGAATTGGGGAATCAATTTAAATGAAATTCCTAATCTTGCTGATGAGATTTCAAGATATTTAGAAATAATTGAAAAAGTAGGAATGAAGGAAGCTGTTAAAGTAGTTTTATAATGAAATTTATTATCGTGCAATTAAATTTTCTTAATTGCATGATAAGTAAATATATATCAATAATAAAGGAGGTAAATAAATGAGTTTTGATGAAAATTGTTTTTATTGTTCAAAGAATCAAGATTTAGATTCTTTAATGATTAAGATTTGTGATTTAGATGTATCAACAGTATATTTGTTTAAGGAACAAACTTATGGTGGAAGATGCAATGTTGTTTATAAGGAACATAAGAGTGAAATTGCGGATTTAACTGAAGAGGAAGCAGCAGCTTTCATAAATGACGCTAGAAAGGTAGCTAAAGCAATCCATAAAGCCTTTAATCCAGATAAAGTAAATTATGGAGCATTTGCTGATACTATGAAACATCTTCATCTTCATATTGTACCTAAATATGAAGGCGGCCCATCTTGGGGAAAAACTTTTGAGATGAATCCACAAAAAATATATTTAAGTGATGATGAGTACCAAAACCTAATTTGTAAAATAAAAGATAATTTATAATATTGGATTAATGAATAAAAAATTAACTAAATTAAAGATACGGAGGAAAAGGAATGTTAAATTCTGTTGACAAAAACGCATCAACTAATGCTAATAATGGAAACGTTAAATTAAGTTTAAGAGAGAAAATTTCTTACGGTTTTGGAGATTTTGGTAATGGATTTATGTTTGACTTAGGTCAATCATATCTTACAAAGTTTTTTATAGATACATGTGGAATTAGTGCTGGAGCAGTTGGTGGTATATTTGCATTTACAAAAATATTCGATGCATTCATGGATCCATTAGCAGGATCATTGATAGATAGTAGAAAAGCAGGTAAATCAGGAAAGTTTAGACCTGTAATGATGATTTCAAGTATAATTCTTGCTTTACTTACAATTATTACTTTTACTATGCCTGAGATGCCGCTTTCATCTAAGATTATATATGGTTATGCAACATATATGATTTGGGGGCTTGTATATTCATTCACTAATGTTCCTTACGGATCATTAGCATCGGTTATGACAAGAGATGTAGAGGATAGAAGCCAATTAGCTACATTTAGACAAGCTGGTTCATTAGGAGCACAATTAATAACAGGGGTAGCTTTTGTACCTATTCTTATGATGTTTAGTGATAAAAAAGTTGGTTATCCAGTTGCAGCTGCAGTTATGGCTGTTATAGGAGTTATTTCATTCTTTATCTGTTTTGCAAACACAAAAGAACACGTTGTAGTTAACAGAGAAGGTAAATCAGAAAAGGCATCTGCTAAAGATTATTTTAAAGTTGTATTTACAAACAGACCATTATTATGTTTAATTCTTATGCAATTATTTACAATATCAGCTATGAATACTAACAACCAAATGATGATTTTCTTCTGCCAATATAACTTAGGAGATATTGCACTTCAACCAAAAGTTAATGGTATAATGATTGGATGTTCTGTAATTGGTATATTTGCTATTCCATTCTTAGTAAAGAAGTTTGGTAAAAAGAAAACTGCAATTACAGGATTAGTAATTGGAATTATTGCAAATGGATTAAACTTTGTAATACCAACAAATGCTACTACTTTCACAGTTCTTGTTACAATAGGATATGTAGCACTAGCTATTCCAAATGGAGTAACTTGGGCATTTGTTACAGATGCAATTGACTACGGTCATTGGCATACTGGAATAAGAAAAGAAGGCGTGACTTATGCTGCATTCAACTTTTCAAGAAAGATAGCTCAATCAATCGCTGCGCTTGTTAGTGCAAGTGTATTAGGTATGACTGGATATGTTGCAAATGCACAACAAAGTTCAGAAACATTGTTAGGAATTAAGGGAGCAATGACATTGTATCCAGCAGTAGCTTTAGCTTTAGCTGCTCTTGTAGTAGGTATATTACACAACTTACCAGATGACAAGTACAGAAAAGTTGCTCAAGATTTACAAGAAGGAAAATGGGAAAAAGGAATATTAGAATAATAATTATATAAATAAATCATTGATATTTAGCTAAGAATAATGAAACACTATCAACTCTCAAAATATAAGTTGATAGTGTTTTATCTTTATATATTGAGTAAATAAAAAGATATATACTTGTAAAAAACTGTTAACGTTCACAAAAAAGTATTGCATATTTTTTGATTTGATACTATAATGTAAATATAACTTAAATAATTTTTAACTAAAATTGTTCACGTTAACAATTGTTCGACCTCTAATTGTTAACGTGAACGAAAAATGCTTTGATATATAAATAAGCTATAAACTTATTTAATATATAACACAGTTCTTAAAAATACAGAAAATCAGTAATATAGACTTTAAAATAATATAGAATTCTTCAAACCCATAATTTTCATACTATAATTTATTAATAATATTTTAAGTTAACCATTTTAAGAACTGTGTATTTAATTAATAGTGATAGCGCAAAATAGATTTGTTAAGAAATAAATGTTTGAAATTATAATATATATTCTAAAAAATAGTTTAAAATACTATGAATTTTAAACTAGTTGATATTCTAAAGAATAATTTTATTATCTAAAACCTGTATATATATTTATTATAAAGATATTAATTAAAAAAGAATTTGAGGTGTAATAATGAGAAGGAAAGAAGTTTTAGGTGATTATGATCTAGTTCAAAAGATGATGTAGCAGATTTTTTCTTAAATAAGGAAGCGAAAATAGTCGCAGTAAAATTAGGGCCAGAAGGATGCTATATAAAAGATAAAAAAGAAGGAGTCAAGGTCGCAGGATATAATGTATCAGATTTAATTCAAGATACAGCTGGGGCAGGCGATGTTTTTGCAGCTGGATTTTTAGAAAAATTATCACTAAACGAAATTGGACAATATGCTAACGGTGTTGGAGTTATGGCAACATTGGTACAAGGAGATATGGAAGGTTATCCATATTATGATCAACTGATGGAATTCATAGGAAAGAGACAAGGTGTTGAAAGATAGAATTTTCTGAAACAGATATTACTATATTTCTAACAATTGAAAATGTTAGCGCTATTAAAAGTATTTCCTTCATATAAAATGTTAATTACATTTAAGGATAAGTAAAGAGGATTATTTTGATAATTAAATTTTAAGTGTATTCTATCTCTAAATTATAAACTTCAAATAATATTTAAAATAAACTTTTACTTATCTTTAATAATATATAGATCCAAATTAATATTACTAATTGGAGGTATATCAAATATTAAAATGATAAAATTTGCATTGTTAATTGTCCATTGAAATTAGTTTAAGATATTTTTAATGAAAAAACTTAGGAGGAATAACTAATGAAATTGAACAAGAAACTATATAAAGAATTTAAGACTTACCCTGAAAAAGTGCTACAATTTGGGGAAGGAAATTTCCTAAGAGCATTTGTTGATTGGCAAATTGACAAAATGAATGAAGAAGCAGGTTTCAATGGAAGTGTCGTAGTCGTTCAGCCTCAAGAAGGTGGACTAGTTAATATGCTAAATGAACAAGATGGCTTGTTTACACTTTATCTTCAAGGAGTTCAAGGAAAAAGAGCTATAAAAACACATAAAATAATCAATAGTATAAGTAGAGGAATTAATCCATATACAGATTATAATGAATATTTAAAAGTTGCAGAAAATCCAGAATTAAGGTTCATAGTGTCAAATACAACAGAGGCAGGAATTGCTTTTGATGAGAATGATAAGTTAAATGAAGGATGTCAAAAAAGTTTTCCCGGTAAGTTAACTGCATTTTTGTTCCGTAGATTCATGGTGTTTAATGGTGACAATAGTAAAGGTTTTATTATAATTCCATGTGAGCTTATTGATAGAAATGGTGAAAAACTTAAAGAAATAGTGCTAAGGTATGCAGAAATTTGGAATTTAGGACAAGATTTTGTGGATTGGATAAATGATGCTAATACTTTTTGCTGTAGTTTAGTTGATAGAATAGTTCCAGGATATCCAAGAGATACAATTGATGAAGTTAGAGAAGAACTTGGATATGATGATAATTTAGTAGATGTAGGTGAAATATTCCACTTATGGGTAATAGAAGGCCCTCAGTCTATAAAAGATGAATTACCAATAGAAAAAGCTGGACTTAATGTAAAAGTTGTAGATGATATGACACCATATAGAACAAGAAAAGTTAGAATTTTAAATGGGCCTCATACAGCAATGGTTCCGGTAGCATATCTTTATGGTTTAGAAACTGTAGGGGAAGCGGTTGATCATGAGGTTATAGGAAGATATGTCCACGATGTAATATATGATGAAATTATAGAAACTTTAGATTTGCCTCACGAAGAGCTAGTAGAATTTGCAGATGCGATTATAGAAAGATTTCAAAATCCATATGTAAAGCATTATCTAATGAGTATAGCATTAAATTCATTATCTAAATACAAAACAAGAGATTTACCAAGTTTGACTGAATATCTAAAGAGAAAAGGGGCGCTTCCTAAGAAACTAGTATTCTCCCTTGCATCTTTAATAGAATTCTACAAAGGAAAAAGAGGAGACAAAGACATTCAATTAACTGATGATGAGGATATATTAGAATTATTTAAGAAATTATGGGAAAAATACGATGGAACAAAAGAAGGCCTAAACAAAATTGTAACTTCTGTTCTTGCGTATGAAAAGAATTGGGGAAGTAATTTAAATGAAATTCCTAACCTAGCTGATGAAGTTTCAAGATATTTAGAAATAATTGAAAAAGTAGGGATGAAGGAAGCTATAAAAGAAGTTATTTAGAAATAAGATTATAAATTAGTATTATAGAATATTCATATGCTGTTAAATTTAAAGTTATGAACAATAATTTAATGGAAGTAGGTAGAGATTAATGAAAGAAATTATAAAAATAAATGAAAAAGACAATGTTGTAGTAGCGCTTAGAGATTTGTCTAAAAGTGAAATTATAGAAGTTGAAAATAAAAAAATAGAAATAAAAGAAGACATAAAAAGAGGCCACAAAGTAGCTATATCAGACTTTAAAGTTGATGACAATGTAATAAAGTATGGATATCCAATAGGACATGCTATTAAAGATATATCATTAGGAGAATGGATTCACACGCATAATATTAAAACAAATTTGGATGGAATTATGGAATATAATTTTAATCAACAGCTAAAGCAAGTTTCTATAGAAAATAGAAATCTTACTTTTGATGGATATAAAAGAGCAAATGGTAATGTTGGTATAAGAAATGAACTTTGGATAGTACCAACTGTTGGGTGCGTTAATGGAATTGGTGAAAGAATAATCGAAAAATTCAAAGAAGATGTAAAACCTGTTGGAATCGATGGAGTTGAAATTTTTAAACATAATTATGGATGCTCTCAATTGGGAGATGATCATGCAAATACAAGAACTATGCTTGGAAATTTAGTAAAGCATCCTAATGCTGGAGGCGTGTTAGTACTTGGACTTGGTTGTGAAAATAATACAATGGCTGAATTTATTGAGTCATTAGGAGAATATGATACAACTAGAATTAAATTTTTAGTATCACAGGAAGTTTCTAACGAGATAGAGGAGGGCGCCAAAATATTACGTGAGCTTTATGAAAATATGAAAGATGATAAGAGAGAATCAGTATCTCTATCAAATTTAAAAGTTGGATTAAAGTGCGGTGGTTCAGATGGGTTCTCGGGAATAACCGCAAATCCTCTTGTGGGTAGTTTTTCGGATTTCTTAGTTGCACAAGGTGGAACAACAATACTTACTGAAGTTCCTGAGATGTTTGGTGCGGAAACAATTCTTATGAATAGAGCTAAAGATAATGAAACTTTTGATAAAACTGTACATTTAATAAATGATTTTAAAGAATATTTCATGGCGTATAACCAGCCTATATATGAAAATCCTTCTCCAGGAAATAAAGCTGGTGGAATTACAACATTAGAGGATAAATCTTTAGGTTGTACACAAAAATCAGGAGATTCAACAGTTGTAGGTGTATTAAAATATGGTGAAACTTTAAAAACTAATGGATTAAATCTTTTAAGTGGACCAGGAAATGATTTGGTTGCAGCCTCAGCTTTAGCGGCAGCTGGTTGTCATATGGTTTTATTTACAACAGGTAGAGGAACACCATTCGGTACATTTGTGCCAACAATGAAGATATCAACAAATACTCCATTATATGATTTAAAGCCACATTGGATGGATTTTAATGCAGGAACTTTAGTTGAAGATAAAACTTTAAGTGAAGTAACAGAAGAATTTATAAAATATGTGATTGAAGTGGCTAATGGGAAATATGTAAATAATGAAATTAATAAATTTAAAGAGTTAGCTATTTTAAAACAAGGTGTTACTTTGTAAAATTCAGCATGAGAAAGTATACTTGAGTAAAAAATATAACCAATTTAGCATATTAAATTAAAATTAATTTAATATGCTATTTTTATTATAAAAATTATAATTTGTACTTTACTGGATATAATGAATTTAATTGAGTATTTTAAGCATAAATCCTTCAAAGATAAATCTATATTTAAAATTCTAGCAAGTTAAATAATTAATTAGGACTAGGATTCAGAAATCCAATTTCAACATATATAAATAAGATAGGATGATTATAGCTTAATTTTTTAATAAATAATAATATAAAGAAAATCTTATCTTGAGCTTTAAGTGGGGGTATCATGATTCTGTTTGAAGGAAAGTGAATTATTCTGATTGAAAATGAATACATTTTATGATATTATAATTACAAATTTTAAAAATGAAATATAGTATTGGGGGCAGTTGTGCTTAAATGTACATGATAAATATAGAATTAATATAAAATAGTTTATAGTATAAAATTTGAAGGGGTTTTGAAATCATGGAAATTAGCTTTGTAAGAATTGATGACAGATTAATACATGGACAGATTGCAACTATATGGTCAAAAGCAAGTGGATGTAACAGAATTATGGCGTGTAGTGATGAAGTTGCTAAAGATGATTTGAGAAAACAGTTGTTGCTTCAAGTAGCATTAAAAGGAATTAAAGCTTATGTAATACCAATAGAAACCGCTATCAAAGCTTATAAGGATCCTAAATATAAAAATTTTAAAACTTTATTTCTATTTACTAATCCAGCAGACGTACTTCGAATGATTGAAGGTGGAGTTGATATTAAATCTGTAAATGTTGGAGGAATGTGCTATAAGGATGGAAAAAAACAAATTACTGGTGCTATATCTGTAAATAATCAAGATATAGAATGCTTCAAGAAACTTTATGAGAAAGGGATTGAATTAGAGATAAGGCAGGTAGCGAAAGATAATAAGGTTAATTTAATTGACAGGTTAAAAGAATTGAAATTTCTATAGAAAATAACAGTGGAATGCTATATGACCTTTAATAGACAGAGGGGTGTAGCATTTTTTTATTAAAGGTTAAAATTATTAGACAAGTATAATAAAAAACAAAGCAAAAGCTCAAATGTAATACAATTATATGGTAATTAATTTGCCTGATTTCGGTATTAATACTATAATTTTTTACAAAGAAGTTATATTTCTATTGAATATGACTAAGAATTAAAAAACTAAATGTAAAAATGTTTTAGAGAGGAGAAATCTATGATAAAGCCTATAAAAAGAGCAGCTGTTTTACATGATTTATGCGGAATAGGAAAAGCGGCTTTAACCAATGTAATTCCTATTCTATCAACTTTGGGGGTGGAGGTTTGTCCGATACCTACTATGATATTAACAAGTCATACTGGAGGTTTTAGACCAAACATAGAAAGATTGGATGGATATATAAGTAAGGCGGTTCAACACTATATTGAATTGAACATAAATTTTGAAAGTATATTTGTTGGATACTTAGGAAGTACTAATAATATTGAAGAAACTTTACTTTTATTAGAACCTGTAAACAAGAACAAATCATTAGTAGTACTCGATCCTATTTTTGCTGATAACGGTTCATATTATAGTAATTTTAATAAGGAATATTCAGATAGCTTAAAAAGGATAATAAGATACTCGCATATCATTACACCTAACTTTACGGAAGCATGTATTCTATGCGATGAAAAGATTGTAGAGGAAGTGAGTGAAGAGAAGCTATTAGTGCTTTCTAGAAAATTACACAGTTTTGGGTGTGAAAATGTAATAATGACAAGTGTACCTATCGCAAATAAAAAGAAGATTGGAATAACTGTATATAATGGAGAAAATGATTCTTTGAAATTAATAACTAGAGATAGGATAGAAAGATCGTATCCGGGAACTGGAGATGTTTTTACATCTGTTTTGATTGGATTAATTATGGATGACAATTCATTAGAAAAGAGCGTTGAGGAATCATGCAAATTTGTTGAAGATTGCATTAAGGAAAGTAGTTCTTATGATTATCCAGTAAGAGAAGGATTACTTTTAGAACCAATATTGTATAAGTTAAATAATTTGAAACGGTCAATAGAAGAATAAAATATTTAAATTCGAATAAAAACAATCAATAAAAATCAATATAAGTGAAAATAAATGATTTTTTTTGAAATAAAATGGTTGATTTTTATTGAAATATAAGTTATGATTATATCAGAGGAGTGATGATAATGTTTACAGAAGAAAGGTTTAATATCATTCTTCAGGAGTTGAAGGTAAAAGGAATAGTATCTGTTACTGATTTAGTACAATTACTGGATGCTTCGGAATCTACAGTTAGAAGAGATCTAAATACACTTGATAGTGAGGGACTTTTAAAGAAAATTCATGGAGGTGCAATTGCAATAGGTGAGAGTACATCCAAGCACGACTATAAAGTTAATGTTAGACAATCTTTGAATGTAGATGAAAAATCTGAAATAGCAAAGCATGCTGCTGCATTAATTGAAGATGGGGATATACTCTACTTGGATGCTGGAACAACAACTGAGATCTTAATAGATTTTATTGAAGCCAACGAAATAATAGTTGTAACTAATGGAATAGTTCATGCAAAAAAGCTTTTGGAAAGAGGTTTTAAGACTTTTATTGTTGGGGGCGAAGTTAAAGCTATAACTGAAGCAATAGTAGGAAGCACCGTTGTAGAAGATTTAAAAAAATATAACTTCTCAAAAGGCTTCTTTGGAGTAAATGGCGTAAGCAACGAGAGCGGTTATACAACTCCAGATATGAATGAAGCAATGGTTAAAGCTCAAGCAATGAAAATGTGCAGAGAATCATATGTATTAGCAGATCAATCTAAATTAGAAAAAGTTAGTTTTATAACTTTCGGAGCAATAGCAGATTCAACATTAATAACAACAAAAATTGATAATAATATTAGTTATGATACTAATGTAATAGAGGTGGTAAAAAATGATTAATACAATAACTCTTAATCCTTCTTTAGATTATATTGTTAAAGTTGATTCATTTAAAGTTGATTCATTAAATAGAACTGAAGAAGAAAATATTTATGCGGGTGGTAAAGGAATTAACGTATCCATAGTTCTTAAAAATCTAGGGGTAGCGAATACAGCTCTTGGATATGTTGCTGGATTTACTGGAGATGAAATTCTAAGACAAATACAAAGCCATGGCGTAAACTGTGATTTTATAAAATTAAAAAGTGGATTTTCTAGAATAAACGTGAAACTTAAAAGTGATGGAGAAACAGAAATTAATGGATCTGGACCTGCAATAACTGATGAAGAGTTAAATCTCTTACATGAAAAACTTTCGCATCTAACAAAAGGTGATTATTTAATATTATCAGGAAGTATACCAAATAGTGTGCCAGATAATATATATGAAAGCATTATGAACAGCTTATTGGATAAGGGTGTAGAGTTCATAGTTGATGCAACAAAAGATTTGCTGTTAAAGGTATTAAAATATAAACCGTTTTTGATAAAACCAAATCATCATGAACTTGCAGAAATGTTTAATGTAGAGTTAAAAGATGATGAAGACATAATTAAATATGGTAGAAAACTTCAAGAAATGGGAGCAAAAAATGTTCTTATTTCAATGGCAGGGGATGGAGCAATTCTACTACCTGAAAATGGAGAACCTATAAAAAGAGCTGTTCCAAAAGGAATACTTAAAAATTCAGTTGGGGCTGGAGATTCAATGGTGGCTGGTTTCTTATGCGGATATTTGAAAAATAAAAATATAGATGAAGCGTTCAAGATGGGAATTGCTACAGGAAGTGCAAGTGCTTTCTCAGAAGAATTGGCAACAAAAGAACAAGTATATGAATTATTAAAGCAAATTTAATAGTGAATTTACTATAGTGTGAGTTGAATCTTATTATATTTTAAAGTTTTAACAAGGGTAATTTAACAAGTATTATGATTTTTACAAAAGCATAAAAATATATTTAAATTTTAGGAGGCTAACAATGAGGATTGTAGATTTATTACACAAACAAGGCATAAACTTAAATTTTAATCCAAATACAAAAGAACAATGCATAAATGAATTAGTTGATTTAATGGACAAAACTGGGAATTTAAATAATAAAGAAGAATATAAAAAAGCAATATTAGCTAGGGAAGAATTAAGTACAACCGGGATAGGGGACGGAATAGCAATTCCACATGGAAAAACAAGTGCAGTAAAGAAAGCATCTCTTGCAGCTGCAATTTGTAAAAAGGGTGTCGATTATGATTCGTTAGATGGTCAACCAGCACATCTTTTCTTCATGATTGCTGTACCAGATAATAATGATAATTTACACTTAGAAGTATTAGCAAGATTATCTACTATATTAATGGATGAATCATTTAGAACAAGCTTAGTAAACTGTTCTGATAAAGAAGAGTTTTTAAGGTTAATAGATAAGAAGGAAATGGAAAAGTTTCCTGAAGAGGTAAAGGGGGAAATAGAGATGAATAAAAGTGGTTATAGAGTATTAGCAGTAACTGCATGTCCAACAGGGATTGCGCATACTTACATGGCGGCTGAAAGTCTTGAAAGTAAGGGGAAAGATATGGGAGTCTCAATAAAAGTTGAGACAAATGGTTCTGGCGGCGCTAAAAACGTTTTAACAAAAGAAGAAATAGCAAATGCAGAATGTATAATTATAGCGGCTGATAAAAATGTAGAAATGGCTAGATTTGATGGTAAGAGAGTAATTAAAACCAAAGTTGCAGATGGAATACACAAGTCAACTCAATTAATTGAGGAAGCTATAAGTGGAAATGCTCCAATATATCATCATGCTGGAGGCGCTGATAGCAGTGAAGATGTTTCAAACGAATCAGTTGGACGTCAAATTTATAAGCATCTTATGAATGGTGTATCACATATGTTACCGTTTGTAATAGGTGGTGGTATATTAATAGCTTTAGCATTCTTATTTGATACATTTAATCCTGCTAATCCGAGTGGTTTTGGTACAGGTACACCATTAGCTGCAGTTTTGAAGAATATTGGTGGTACTGCATTTGGATTTATGTTACCGGTTCTTGCTGGATTTATTGCAATGAGTATTGGAGATAGACCAGCTCTTTCAGTAGGTTTTGTTGGTGGTGCTTTAGCTAGTGCCGGTGTTACTTTTGCAAGCGCATTTGATCCAAAGGTTCCAGCAGTTTCTGGTGGTTTCTTAGGTGCATTACTTGCAGGTTTCATTGCTGGATATTTAGTTGTTGGTCTTAAGAAGTTATTTGCAGGTTTACCAAACAGTTTAGAAGGTATAAAGCCAGTATTTTTATATCCGTTACTAGGAACATTTTTAATCGGTGTTATAATGTTATTCATAAACCCAATTATGGGATCGATAAATACAGGTATCACTGGTGCACTTAATTCAATGGGTGGTACAAGTAAGATTCTTTTAGGTATTGTTTTAGGTGGTATGATGTCAGTTGATATGGGTGGTCCAGTTAACAAAGCAGCTTATCTTTTTGGTACAGCATCACTTGCTAGTGGAAACTTTGATATAATGGCAGCTGTTATGGCTGGTGGTATGGTTCCACCACTTGCAATTGCAATATGTACTACAGTATTTAGAAATAAATTTACTGAAAAAGACAGGCAAGCAGGTCTTGTAAACTATATAATGGGATTATCATTTATCTCAGAAGGTGCGATTCCTTTTGCGGCAGCAGATCCAATAAGAGTACTACCATCTTGTATAATCGGTTCAGCAGTTGCTGGAGCTCTTTCAATGGCATTTGGATGTGCATTAAGAGCACCTCACGGTGGAATATTTGTTATTGCAATCGTAACTAACCCGCTTCAATACTTAGGAGCAATAGTCATTGGGGCAATAGTTGGTGCAATAATATTAGGAATAATAAAGAAACCAGTACAAAAATAAGATTTATGGGAAAATAAGAGGGTAAGTTAATATAAGGGTATAGGAAGCAGTGGAAGTTAAGAACATCCACTGCTTCTTTTATTGACTGCTAAATAAAATGAAAGGAAAAATATTTCTATAAAAAAGGATAAAATATAAGATTTTCTTATATATCTTTTTTATGGATTTGTATCATATGTTACGTAAAAATATAAAATAATATGGTATTATAAATTTACAAATAAAACATAATATAAATAAGTATTCGAAGTAAATAAATATGGATTTTTAAATTGTTTTAAGTTTAAAAATAACAAAGGTTTTATTTTCTAGTTAAATACTTTTGCTATAGGAGGAGAAAAAATATGAGTTTATTTTTAGGAAAGATACACTATTGGTTATTTAATAAGATTTTATGGTTTGAAAAATTAGAAGGTGAGATAATAAATCTTGCAAAAGAGGAAGGCTTAAATGTAGATGAGTTGCGTAAAGAAATCAATGAAAAGTATGGTGAACCAACTCCGAATCTTCCACTAGAAGAGATGATAGATACAAGTAACATCCATGGATGGTTACAAGGAAAAATTCATTCAGCAGAAGGAAGAATGGCTGCGTGGACAACAAAACTTATAATTAATAATAAAGGTGTTACTACAAAATTAGAAGAGATTTATTCTAGCCAAGGAATTAAAGCTGCAAGTGAAGTTAAAGAAAAGGGAATGGAGCTTACAAATGCAGGTGAAATTTTTGACAGTATCAATGATTATATTTTAGATGGAATGCCATGTGATAGAGTCAATGAAGTAATTAAAGCAGAAGAAGATATCGTTGAATGGAAGAGAAGAGTATGCGTTCATAGTGATATTTGGAATAAAGAAGAAGGTGACGTTGATTATTTCTACAAGCTAAGAAGTTTATGGGTTAAAGAATTTGTAAATGCAGTTAATTCAGATTTTGAGTATGTTGAAGAAAGCAACAATACAATGGTGATAAGAAGAAAATAAGATTCTTAGAATTAAGAATTTTTATGGGTTAATAATTAAGAATAATAGTACCCAGCTATATTTTTGGTTATACGATGATTAAATTTATTACTATTATTTGTAATGAAAATATGTAATAGGAGGAAAAGATATGGATGCTATAGATTTAATGATGGAAGAACATAAGTATATAAAAAGAATGTTGGTCGTTGTAAGAAAAGCTTGTTTTAGATTATACAAAGGTGAGAAAATAAGTTATGATGATTTTAATTCTATGATCGGTTTTATTAGAAATTTTGCTGATTCTCATCATCATAAGAAAGAAGAAGTGATGCTTTTTAATAGAATGATTGAAGAAATAGGCCCGACTGCTGAAAAAATAGTTAAGCATGGTATGCTTGTGGAGCATGATCTTGGAAGGCTACATATAAGTGAACTTCAAGCTGCACTTAAAAATCTAAAAGATGGGGATGAAGAAGCT
This sequence comes from Clostridium beijerinckii, assembly GCF_036699995.1. Lineage (NCBI taxonomy): Bacteria > Bacillati > Bacillota > Clostridia > Eubacteriales > Clostridiaceae > Clostridium > Clostridium beijerinckii. Next base: position 2,048,509 of record NZ_CP144906.1, read on the forward strand.
ATTTTAGACGTAATTTCTAATGCTATCTCCTATACGCATTTATTAGAGAGACATATTGATAAAGAAGATAAAGTTGTATATACATTTGCCAAAAGAGAATTAAACGAAGGCACATTAACAGGTATAAATAAGGAATGTATTGACTTTGAAGAAATAAATAATCACATAAAAAAAGATAATATTTTAATATTAGAAGAATTGGAGAAGAAATACAATTCATAAGTAAAAGGTGTTATAGTGGGAAGCAACTGTAACACCTTTATTTTTATATATAAGTATACACTTAATGGGTGTATAAAAAATACTGATTTATGTAATTTAGAAATCAGTACAAACTAATTACTTTCTTGATTTTTTATAAGTATATGTTTTTTGTTATAAGGCTTTAGATAAAATATGTTTTTCTAATGATAAAATTTGAATAAAAAATTATAGCAAGATAAAGTATAAAAAACTTTATCTTGCTATAAAATATCCTCTAAAGTATATTTGCTAAATTCATCAACAAAAGAATTAATAGATGACGATAATATGGCTTTTAATTTACATTTTGAAGTGGAACAAGTATGCTTTGCACTTGAAAAACATTCAGATACAGTTATACTTTCCTCTGTAATTATTAATATTTTTCCGAGGTTTATGTCTTTAGGCTCCATCCCAAGTTTTAAGCCGCCATTTCTTCCTTTGGTTGATATTACATATTCAGTTTTACCTAATCGATGAACGATTTTCTTTAAATGATGTTCAGATATTTCAAGGTTAGATGCCAATTCTTCTACAGTGCATATTTTATCTTGATTCTTAGCTAAATATATTAAAATTCTAAAAGCATAATCTGAAAACTTAGATAAGTTCAAATTTTCACATCCCTTCTGTAGTTTTATTATACCTTATAATGAAAAAAAGTAAATTGGTTAAAAATAAAATGTGCATTTGTATTGCACATTAAAAAAACCTGTGCTAATATTAAGGTGTATTTAGAATGCACTTTAAAATTTATACATATAAAGAAATTATATATAATAATTGCATTTATGAAGTTTAGATAGGTGTTAAAAACATAGTTAATTAAATATTAGTTAGATAGGAGAATTGTTATGGATAAGAGTTTGTTAAAAGTGTGTGATTTAAGAATTGAAGCAGATGATAAAGAGATTTTAAAAGGATTAAATCTTGAAATAAATAAAGGCGAAGTTCACGTAATAATGGGACCCAATGGAGCTGGTAAATCTACTCTAGCCAATGCTCTTTTAAATAATCCTAAATATAAAAGATTGAGTGGAGATATAGAATTCGAAGGGGAAAACATAAATGAATTAAAGACTGATGAAAGAGCTAAAAAAGGTTTGTTTTTGTCATTTCAATACCCAGAAGAAATTCCAGGAATAACTGTAGAGAATTTCTTAAAGTATGCTAAGAGAACTACAGATGGAAATGTGCTAAAACATTTTAAGTTTGACTTAGATTTAAAGAACAATATGAAGGAATTAAAAATAGATGAAAGCTATGCAAGCAGATATTTAAATGTAGGATTTTCAGGTGGAGAAAAGAAGAAAAATGAAATACTACAAATGTTAACTTTAAATCCAAAGTTAGCAATTTTAGATGAATCAGATTCTGGACTCGATGTTGATGCTATAAGAATTGTTTCTAAAGGAATTAAAATGTTCTCAAATGAAAATAATGGAGTTTTAATTATTACTCATAATACAAAAATATTAGAAAATTTAAAACCCGATTATGTCCATGTATTAGTAGATGGAAGAATAGTAAAAACAGGAGATGGAAGTTTAGCTAGTGAAATTGAAGAAAAAGGATATGAATCTTTTAAAGAAAATGTAGCTATATAAAGGTGGTGAAATAAGATGGAAAACAAAAAGAAGACTTATATAGATGAAATGGATAGAGGAATCTATGATGTTAAAAATGAAGATAGATTTAGTTTTAAATCTGAAAAGGGATTAACAAAAGATATAATTGAGACTATTTCAGAAGAGAAAAATGAAGCTAAATGGATGAGAGATTTTAGATTAAGATCTTTAGAAATATATAATAAATTGAAATTACCAACATGGGGACCATCCTTGGATGAGTTAGATATGGATAACATTGTAACCTATGTAAGGCCAAAAAGCAGCTTAGTTGGTTCTTGGGATGAAGTGCCTGAGGATATAAAGAAAACTTTTGATCTACTAGGTATTCCAGAAGCTGAAAAGAAATCACTTGCTGGAGTTGGAGCACAATATGACTCAGAAGTAGTTTATCACAGTATAAAAGAAGATTTAGTAAAACAAGGCGTAATTTATACTGATATGGAAACAGCTTTAAGAGAACATGAGGATTTAGTTAAAGAATATTTTATGAAGTGTGTTACACCTAATGATCATAAATTTGTTGCACTTCATGGGGCAGTTTGGTCAGGAGGATCTTTTGTGTATGTTCCTAAAGGGGTTAATGTTGACATACCGCTTCAATCTTATTTCAGATTAAATTCACCTGGAGCAGGACAATTTGAACATACACTAATTATTGTAGATGAAGGAGCAAAACTTCACTTCATTGAAGGCTGCTCAGCTCCAAAGTATAGTGTTACAAATTTACATGCTGGCTGTGTTGAGCTATATGTAAAAGAAGGAGCAACACTAAGATATAGCACAATAGAAAACTGGTCAAAGAATATGCTTAACTTAAACACTAAGAGAGCAATTGTTGAAAAGAATGGAACAATAGAATGGGTATCAGGTTCTTTTGGATCACAAATATCGATGTTATATCCTATGAGTATATTAAAAGGTGAAGGAGCAAGAGCAGAATTTACAGGTGTATCTTTTGCAGGTAAGGGACAAAACTTAGATACGGGAGCAAAGGTTATACATGCTGCACCAAACACTTCTTCTACTATAAACTCAAAATCAATTTCTAGAAATGGCGGAAAAGCTACTTATAGAGGAGTGTTAAAGGTAAATTCAAATGCCTATAATTCAAAATCTATGGTATCCTGTGAATCTCTAATGTTAGATAATAAATCAAAATCAGATACTATTCCAGTAATTGATTTATTAAATGATGATGTTGAAATTGGGCATGAAGCAAAAATAGGTAAGATAAGCGATGATTCTATTTTCTACCTTATGACTAGAGGAATAAGTGAAGATGAAGCTAAATCTATGATAGTAAGAGGATTTGTAGAACCTATTTCAAAAGAATTACCATTAGAATATGCAGTAGAAATGAACAATTTAATCAACATAGAATTAGAAGGAAGCATAGGGTAGGTGAGAGAAATGAATGCTATACAATTTAATAATTTAAATAAAACTCCAATAAGAACTAAAAGCTGGGTTAATATTAATGATATAAGCCTTGGAGAATTAAATATTGGAGAAATTAAAAAGTTTGATAATGTTGAAATCAAGAGATTAGAAGGCGTTGATATTCAAAAGTTAGAAAATGATAAATTATTACCTCTATATAGAGAATTTCAATATGGAGTCAGTGAAGATTTAATAAACGAAGGTAAAGAAGGTTTCAACCAAGGTTATGTAATAACAATAGGCAGAAATATAAAAACTGAAGAACCAATAATTATAGAATTTAATTTGAATAAAGATAATAGCTCCTTAGTAGATAATTTAATAATTGTTGGAGAAGAAAATTCGAAAGCTTCTATTATAGTAAAGTATAAATCTTTGGACGATTCAACTGGTTATCATAATGGAATTTGTACTATATATTCAAAGAAGAATAGTGAAATTAAACTAACTAAAGTGAATTTTTTAAATGAAAATACCGTTCATTTCGATTCTAATGTTTCAGATATTGAAGAAGATGGAAAGGTTGATTTTATATCAGTAGACCTTGGAGGACAATATAGTATTTACAATTATCATGGAGATTTAATAGGTGATAAATCAGCTGCCAATATAAATTCTATTTATTTAGGAAATAAAGATAAACTTATAGACATTAATTACATTATTACTCACAAAGGTCAAAGAAGTAATTCTAATATAAATGTTAAAGGAGCACTTCAAGGAAAAGCTAGAAAGGCTTTCAAAGGAACTTTGGATTTTAAAACTGGTGCATCTAAAAGTGTTGGTGCAGAAGATGAATATTGTATGCTCCTTTCAAAAGAAGCTAGAGCTAAAGCAATGCCAGTGCTATTATGTGCAGAAGATGATGTTTCAGGAGAACATGCAGCATCTTCAGGAAGAATTGATGAAAACAAATTATTTTATTTGATGTCCAGAGGATTAAGTTATGATGAAGCTAAGATTGTTATTGTTAGAGCTGCATTTAATCCAATAATAGATTCGATTGGTGATAATGACGTTATAGAAGAAATATTACAAGAAGTAGACAGGGGACTTAAAAATGAATAATATAGATTTTTTGAAAGATTTCCCTGTTTTAAGGGCCAACGAAAATGGGGAAAGATTAGTTTATTTAGATAGCGGTGCTACAACTCAAAAGCCTGTTCAAGTTTTAGAAGCTATTGAAAAATACTATAAAGTAAGTAATGCAAATCCTCATAGAGGTGCTTATAAGTTAAGTATTGATGCAACTCAAGCTTATGATAACGCTAGAGAAAAGATTAGAAGATTCATTGATGCAGAATTTTCAAAAGAAATAATTTTTACCAAAAATGCAACAGAAGGCTTTAATCTTATAGCATCTTCTTATGGAATGAATAATATAAATGAAGGTGATGAAATTGTAATTTCAATTGCTGAGCATCATTCAAACCTTATTCCATGGCAGATTGTAGCTAGAGCTAAAAAAGCAACCTTAAAATATATGTACGTAAATGAAAACGGAGAAATTCCAGAAGAAGAAATTAAAGATAAGATTACTGAAAGGACTAAACTAGTTAGCATAACCCATGTTTCTAATGCACTTGGAACTATAAATCCAGTTAAAGAAATTACAGAATATGCTCATTCAAAAGGTGCTAAAGTAATTGTAGATGGATCACAAAGTGTACCACATATGAAGGTAAGTGTAAGAGACTTAGATGCGGATTTCTTAGTATTTTCAGGTCATAAACTTTTAGGTCCAATGGGAATTGGTGTAGTTTATGGTAAGAAGGAGCTTTTGGAAATCATGCCACCATATATAGTTGGTGGGGATATGATCGAATATGTTTATGAGCAGGAAGCAACCTTTGCGGAATTGCCATCTAAATTTGAAGGTGGAACACAAAATGTTGAAGGTGCTGTAGGGCTTGCAGCAGCTATTGATTATCTAGAAAATATAGGTATGGATAAAATAGATGAAATAGAAAGAGAACTTACAAGTTATGCTCTTGAAAAATTCCAAGAAATGCCTTATGTAAAGCTATATGGGCCTAAGGATTTAAGCCATAGAGGTGGAATTATTTCTTTTGACATAGAGGGAGTTCATCCTCATGATGTTGCTTCAGTTTTTGATTCTCATGGTGTTGCAATAAGATCAGGCAATCATTGTGCTCAGCCATTAATGAGATATATGGGTATAAATGCAACCTGCAGAGCTAGTTTCTACTTTTATAATACAAAAGAAGATGTAGATAAGTTAATTGAAGCAACAAAGAAAACATATGAAATGTTTTTAAAATGGAGGTAATTTAGATGGATTTAAATGCTATTTATACAGAACTTATTATGGAACACAGCACTTCTAAGCATAATAAGAGAAACTTAGATCACCCAGATATTAAGGAAAAAGGTCATAATCCTAGCTGTGGAGATGAAATTACTTTAGAACTTAAATTAAACAATGGTGTTATTGAAGATTTAGCTTTCACAGGGCAAGGATGTGCAATATCTCAGGCATCTACATCAATAATGATAGATTTGATAAAAGGTAAAAATATCGAAGAAGCATTAAAGCTTACAGAAACTTTTATCGGAATGATTAAAAGAGAAATTAAAGATGATGAAGAATTATATGCATTAGAAGATGCTATGGCCTTTAAAAATATCTCTAACATGCCAGCAAGAGTTAAATGTGCAGTTTTAGCATGGCATACTTTGAAGGAAGCTTTGGAAAAATAATTATTATTAGATAGTATAGAACCTAGACATTATTTAAAATCAAACGAAATGCAAAATGTGTTTATTTTCAGTCAAGTAAAAACTTTAAATTCTTATACAAATATAGAAAAAGCTAGTACCTATTTTTTATTAATATGAAAGTTGTGGTATGTGAAAAATATAAATTTGAACATTTTAAAAGTTATAATACTCTCATGTATTTCCGTTGGAAACATACGAATAAGTGAGAATATTATAACTTTTGTTTATTTAATCTAAAATTATACTATCATTTGAAGAACATGGAATTACTTCATTGAAAAATACATACTATCAAAATCTTTTAGTAATACTATAAATGAAGATAGAATTAATAATTAACAATATAGAAACAAAGAGAAAATGAGGTAAATACAATGAGAAAAATGAAAACTATGGATGGTAACACAGCTGCTGCATATATGTCATATGGATTTTCGGAAGCAGCAGTGATTTTTCCGATAACTCCATCATCACCAATGGCAGAACATGTGGATGAATGGGTTTCACAAGGGAAAAAAAATATTTTTGGGCAACCGTTAAAAGTTGTTGAAATGCAGTCAGAAGCAGGTGCAGCAGGTGCACTGCATGGTTCGCTTCAAGCAGGTGCATTAACAACAACATATACAGCATCTCAAGGATTATTACTAATGATTCCTAATATGTATAAAATAGCAGGAGAATTGCTGCCATGTGTCATACATGTAGCTGCTAGAGCCCTTGCAACATCGGCACTAAGTATATTTGGAGATCATCAAGATGTTATGGCAGCAAGGCAAACAGGGTTTGCAATGCTTGCAGAAGGATCTGTTCAAGAAGTAATGGATTTAAGTGGAGTGGCACATTTAGCTACTATAAAATCACGGATACCTTTTATGAATTTTTTTGATGGATTCAGGACATCTCATGAAATTCAAAAAATAGAGGTAATTGAACCAGAAGAACTTGTTAAGGTACTAGATTATAAGGCACTTGATGAATTTAGAAAAAGAGCTTTAAATCCAAATCATCCTGTTATAAGAGGAACTGCTCAGAATCAAGATATTTACTTTCAAATGCGCGAGGCTGTAAATAAATACTATGATGATGTTCCGGAAATTGTTGAACAATATATGACTGAGATTACTAGGCTTACAGGTAGATCATATCATTGTTTTGATTATTATGGAGCACATGATGCTGATAGAATTATAATTTCTATGGGGGCAGTAAATGATGTTATAGAGGAAACTGTAGATTTTCTAAATAATAATAAACAAAGAGTAGGTCTTGTAAAAGTAAGGTTATATAGGCCATTTTCAGTGGATAAACTATTGAAGGCTATTCCAAAGACTGTAAGAAAAATTGCAGTTTTAGATAGAACGAAAGAACCAGGGTCAGTTGGAGAACCACTTTATCTAGATGTATCAAGAGCATTTTTTGGAATGGATAATGCTCCGATTGTTGTTGGTGGAAGATTCGGACTTGGATCAAAAGATCCGACACCAGCTCATATTGCTGCTGTATATGATAACCTATTTTTAGATGTACCAAAAAATAACTTTACAATTGGAATAATTGATGATGTTACAAATACATCTTTAAGAACATTTGAACATATAGATGCCACTCCTGATGGAATTACATCATGCAAATTCTGGGGCTTAGGATCAGATGGTACAGTTGGCGCGAATAAAAGTGCAATTAAGATTATCGGAGATAATACAGATATGTATGCTCAAGGATACTTTGATTACGATTCTAGAAAATCAGGAGGACTTACAGTTTCACATTTAAGATTTGGTGATAAGCCAATTAAATCTAGATATCCAATTGATAGACCGGATTTTGTTGCGTGTCATAATCAATCTTATGTGTATAAATATCATGTAATTAGAGGGTTAAAAAAGAATGGTAAATTTATATTAAATACAATTTGGACGCCTGAAGAATTGGATGAGAGATTACCAGCATCTATAAAAAGGTATATTGCTCAAAATCATATAGAATTCTATATAATAAATGCAGTTAAAATAGCTCAAGATGTTGGCCTTGGAGGAAGAATAAACATGATAATGCAAGCTGTATTCTTTAAAATAGCAAACATAATTCCAGTTGAAGATGCTATTAAATTCTTAAAAGAAGCAGTTGTTAAATCATATGGTAATAAAGGCGAAAAAATTGTTAATATGAATCACGCAGCAATAGATGCAGGGTTAGAGGGAATAACTAAAATTAAGGTTCCTTATAGTTGGAATACTGATTTAGACGATAAACTTGAGCTTGATGAGAATTTTCCAGAATTTATTAAAGAAATTACTAGGCCAATGAATAGGTTAGAGGGCGATTCAATGCCAGTGTCCCATTTCGTAAAAGCAGGAATACAAGATGGTACTTTTATGTCTGGAACAACGTCTTATGAAAAGAGAGGAATAGCTGTAAATGTTCCTGAGTGGATACCAGAAAATTGCATCCAATGTACACAATGTTCATATATATGCCCACACGCTACAATTAGAGCATTCTTGCTAAATGAAGATGAAAAAGAAAAGGCTCCCGAAAGTCTAAAAGTATTAGATGCAAAAGGAATAAAAGGTGATGAAAAGTTATATTTCTCAATTGGTGTTACTCCGCTTGATTGTACTGGATGTGGTAATTGTGCACAAGTATGTCCAGCACCAGGTAAAGCCTTAGTAATGAAATCACAAGATAGTCAACATGAGCAAATTGAAACTTGGAATTACTATATGGAAAGAGTTAAACCTAAAAATCCGCTAAATAAATACACTCTTAAAGGAAGCCAATTTGAAAGACCATTACTTGAGTTTAATGGAGCATGTGCAGGTTGCGGTGAAACTCCATATGCAAGGCTTGTGACACAATTATTTGGTGATAGAATGATGATTGCAAATGCTACAGGGTGCTCATCAATTTGGGCAGCAGGGTCATATGAAATGGCATATACAGTTAATGAACATGGTCATGGACCAGCATGGGCAAATTCATTGTTTGAAGACAATGCTGAGTTCGGATATGGAATGTATTTAGGTGTTAAAACAATAAGAGAGAGAATAGCGAATAATGTTGCTATTGCCCTTGAAAGCAATATGTCAGAGGAAACTAAAACTGTACTTAGAGAGTGGTTAGATAATAAAGATATTGGGGATGGAACAAGAGAAAGGGCAAAAAGGCTAGTTGAAGCTCTTGAAAAAGAAAATAGTGAAATTGCTACAGAGATATTAAAGGATAGAGAATATTTCGTAAAGAGGTCACAGTGGATATTTGGAGGCGATGGCTGGGCTTATGATATAGGTTATGGTGGTCTCGATCAAGTGATAGCAATGAATGAAAATGTAAATATATTAGTATTTGATACAGAAATTTACTCAAATACTGGTGGTCAGTCATCAAAATCAACTCCGACAGCAGCAATTGCAAAATTTGCTGCATCTGGGAAGAGGACGAAGAAGAAAGATTTAGGAAGAATGGCCATGACATATGGATATGTTTATGTAGCTCAAGTTTGTATGGGAGCAGATAAGAATCAAACGATTAAAGCTATAACAGAAGCAGAAGCATATGACGGTCCATCATTGATAATAGCATATTCTACATGCATTAATCATGGAATAAAAGTAGGAATGTCAAATACTCAAGAAGAAGAAAAAAAGGCAGTTGATTGTGGATATTGGCATCTTTATAGATATAATCCAGCGTTAAAGGGAGAAAAGAATCCATTTATATTAGATTCTAAAGATCCAAAAGGAGAGTTCAAAGATTTCTTGATGGGCGAAGTAAGATATGCATCTCTTGCTAAAGCATTTCCAGAAGAGTCAGAAAAATTATTCGAGAAAACAGAATCTGAAGCGAAAGAAAGATTAGAAATTTATAAAAGATTGGCAAATCAACAATGATTGTATAGAAAAGATTAAACACAAAATATTGTAATTTAAATTTAGTAGGAAATAACATATTAACTCTGTAACCAGAAGTTGATATGTTATTTTTTTATATAAATATTCTTTACGAATAATTTATTATACATATAAATATTATTAAATATAAATATTATAAAGGAGTTAAGTGTGTATAAATTAAAAGAACTGAATATTGTACACATTAGAATATTCTATATAGAAATCATTCATAAGGATTCCGAAGAGAGACATGGAGGAGTTTAAATGAAAAAAAATATATTGATGGAAAGAATTTTTCATGATATTAATTATGATAATTATGTTGTACAGTATCAAGGAGATATTGAAGCTGAGATCTCTAAAATACCAGATTATTATGTTACAGTGATCAATGATAGATATGCCATTGTATCTGTTAAAAAAGATGTAGAAATTAATATGGGGAATGAACCATATATTTCATCAATTGTATATGTTATTCCTGCAGAATTTTATACTTTACAAGATATTTCGCCAGTAGATGCATCTCAAGCTAGCTTTTTACAAACCGGATCTCAATTAAATTTAACAGGAAAAGGTGTAAATGTAGCAATTATTGATTCTGGTATCGATTATCTTAGCGAAGAGTTTATGGATGCTAATGGGGAAACAAGAATTGAAAATATTTGGGATCAAACATTGATAAGTAACGCCGAAAACGGTTCGGAATCTGTACCGTTTGGGGTATTATTTGATAGAAATAAAATAAATGATGCTATAAGAGCAAGTAGGGAGGGAGGATCTCCAGATGATATAGTTCCAAGCAGAGATGAAATTGGACATGGGACGAATATGGCTGGAATAATTGGAGCTAGTGGAAAGAATCCGAATTTAAGGGGTGTTGCACCAGACTGTAATTTTGTAGTAGTAAAACTTATAAGAGATTTTTCATATGAGGTCCAGTTTCCAGACGTAATAATTCCTGTGTTTAATATAACTGCTATTTTTGCAGCATTGCAATATGTGTATGAATATGCTTTAACGACCAACAAACCAATGGTTATATATTTTCCTCTTGGAAGTAGTTTGGGAAATCATAAGGGAGAAGGTATACTGGAAGACTTTATAGATGCAATATCAAGCAATGGAGGAATAGCGGTAGTTACTGGTACTGGAAATCAGAGGAATGCTGGCGGCCACACATCTGGTTCAGTAACTCAGATTGTTGGAGCGCAATCACCTGGTGCTGGGGTTGCGGAGTTAGAAGCGTCACCTGAACAAAAAAATATATGGGTGCAAATATGGGCTGATTTGCCTAACATAATGACGGTTGAAATAGTTTCACCATCAGGGGAAAGTTCTGGGATATTGAGTTTAATAATTAATTACACCATAAATCATACTTTTATTTTTGAGAAGACCTCAATTAGAGTTAATTTTTATTTTCCAGAAGAAGTAACTGGAGATGAGTTGATAAGGATAAGATTTTATAATTTGCAGCCTGGTATATGGAGAATCAGAATACTGGCGAATTATATTTCTAATGGAAGATTTAATGCTTGGATACCACAAAAGGGGCTAACAGTTGGAGATACAAGATTTAGTTTTTCAGATCCATTTGGAACTATAACAAATCCAGGAAACTCAATATACGCTATAACTGTAGCGGCATATAATCAAAATAATAACAATATTGTTGATTTTTCTGGTATGGCCTTTTTGGAATCCTACACTGATAGAATAGATGTTGCAGCAGGTGGAATAAATGCACTAACGGTTGCCCCGAATAACACAACGGCAGTAGTAAGCGGAACTAGTGTATCAGCGGCTGTCGTATCTGGAGTTTGTGCTATGCTATTTCAATGGGGGATTGTAAATGGAAATGAACCTAATATGTATGCACAAACTATTAAAGCATATCTTGCAAAAGGAGCAATGGCGAGAAGTGGAGATGTTACTCCAAATCCATATTGGGGTTATGGCATATTGAATGTACCAAGGATTTTTGAAAATATGACATAGAGAAAGAGTAATTAAAGCAATATTTTAATTATCCTTTTACGTGAGGATTCAGTAGCAAGAGGCGGTGTTATATCAGCGAGAGGAAATATTAAACTTGGAATAGCTGGAAGTCCTTCGGGGGTAACAACCAGGTTGGAAGTGTTGCAAGGAGGAATTATAACTGCAAAAATTGCATATAGCAATACAGATTTTTGTTTTGGAGAAAGATTAAAAACATTAGATGTCTCAAGTAAAGATATTAAGGCATATGTAAATAAAGAAGGAGAAATAATAATTGAGAAGTTTGTACTGTAAAGAATTATAGATTTTCTCATGTGTGTTGATAGGATTTCAAATTTTTACTTTGATTATTTAGGTGAACATTTATTCAATTAAAACATACTATAATATAAAATGAATTTTGTTCTCTAAAGTTTGGAGGAAAAATATGAGATATGAAAAAATTGAATTAACGTATTCGTATAATTCACTAGAACCATACATTGATGAAGAAACTGTAAAAGTACACTATACTAAACATCTTCAAGGATATGTTGATAAACTAAATAATGTTCTTAAGGGATATGAGAAATTTACAGAGGGAAAAACTTTAGAGCAAATACTTTCAAATCCAAATAAAATACCTAAAAAAATTTATCGCGATGTTATAAATCAAGGTGGAGGTGTATTAAATCACAATTTATATTTTTCAATTCTTTTCCCTTATCCTAAAAAGGAACCTGAAGGGAAACTACTTAACGAAATAGTCAGTACTTTTGGTTCACTAGAAATGTTAAAGAAGCTTGTTAGCGAAGCTGCAATAAATAAATTTGGATCAGGCTATGGCTGGCTAGTTAAAGATAAACGTGGTAAGCTGAAAGTTGCAAATAGTTCAAATCAGGATACACCTCTAAGTTTTGGATTTACTCCAATACTAACAATAGACGTTTGGGAGCACTCGTATTATCTGAAATATAAAAATTTACGTGGAGATTACGTTAAAAACATATGGAATTTAATTGACTGGGCGCGAGTTGAGGAATTGTATAAGAATGATAATTTGGTTTGATTTTAATTTCCGTCAATAAAGAGAGCTTTACTTTAGTTAAAGTTCTCTTTTCTATATGTACTAAAATAAAATCAAGATGGCGTATAGTAAATTATTATACACAATTCATAAAATAAGAATTATAATAAAGGAAAATTTAAAATTAATTTTTGGGGTAAGGAGAGCATATATGACGGAACTTAAAAAAATATCAGGACCAAGATTAAAGAGTTTATTAGAAGAAAATATAAATATTAAAGAGAAACTCATAAATGAAAAATATTTAACAAATACTTTAGTTAAAAATAGTTGTTTAGAATATATAAATGAAGAAAGGATAGAGATTAGTGCATGCAAGTTTGAAAATGTTGTGTTCAGTGAATGTTGTTTAAGAAATGTAGATTTAGCAGATATAATATTTGAAAATTGTGATTTATCAAATATTGATTTTTCAAATGGAAGTATACATAGGGTAGAATTTAATAATTGCAAGCTTTTAGGAGCTGATTTTAGTGATAGTAGTATACAAGACGTTTTTTTTAAAGATACAGTTAGCAGGTACTCAAACTTTGGATATTCAAAAGTCAAAAATGTAAAATTTCAGGAATGCGATATGAGAAGTAGTATGTTTTTGGAATGTGGCTTCACTTATGTTGCATTTAATGGATGCGATTTAGCTAACTCTGAGTTTACCAATACTCCTCTTAAAAAAGTAGATTTTAGGGAAAATAATATATCAGACATATCGCTAACAGGAAGAGAGCTAAAAGATGCTATTGTATCGCCTATGCAGGCAGTAGAGCTAGCAAGGTTTCTTGGTGTAATAGTTAAATAGTATTATTTGGGTTGCAGTAAAATTATCTGTAGGCGATTTATTTTTTTGCTTTAAGGATTAGATTTTTTTAAGTTAGGGTATAAGTTTCAAAATATTTTTGAAAGATTGATAAACTTATGGAGAGTGATATAATAATTGTAATGTAAAATTAATTTAGGAGGAACAATAAGTGGAAAAGATAGCATTAATTACTGATAGTGCATCGGATATAAGTATAGAGTTATTAGAAGCAAACAAAATAAGGCTTCTGCCGTTTAAAATTATATATGCGGATAAGGAATACGAGGATAGAATTGATATAACTCCACAATTTATGTATGATAGATTAAAAACAGAAATTCCAAAAACATCACTACCAAGTATTGAAAAAATAACAAGCGTTTTGAAAGAAGTTATTAGTGAGGGATTTACGCATGCAATAATAATAACTATTTCATCTGCATTTTCTGGAACATATAACGCAGTAAGATTAATTTGTGAGGAATTTGAAGAGTTGAAAACTTTTGTTTTTGATTCTAGAACATTAACAATGGCAGAAGGTGCAATGGTTTTAGAAACTGCAAGGTTAATTAGAGAAGGTAAAACATTTAATGAAATAATTGAAATTCTACCTACATACAGAGAGAAGATCGATTTATTTTTTACAATAGACACTTTAGAATATCTTCAAAAAGGGGGAAGGATTGGTAAAGTGGCAGGAACAATAGGAGAGTTTTTGAATCTAAAGCCAATAATAACTGTAGCAGAAGATGGAACATATAGAACGGCGGCTAAAGTTAGAGGTTCAAAGCAAGCTGTATCTAAATTAACTAGTATATTTAAAATGTATTTAGAAAAAGGTAGATATAAAGCTTGGATTTTAGATGGAAATGGTTTTGATAAGGTACAAAATCTATACTGTTTGATAAAAGATTTACCCAATGTAGTTGAATGTACAATAGCTGGAACAATAGGTCCAGCGCTTGGTGTAAATACAGGACCAGGACTTGTAGGTCTCGCAATCGAGAGAATAGATGAATAAGAGGTATTACAAATAAACTTCTAGTAAGTTAAGTGAAATTAAATTTCTAACTTACTAGAAGTTTAATTTTTGCATATAAATATTTTTTAGTATATAGGAAAAACTAGTCTTTATAAAAATAAAGACAAACAGGAGGAATTAAAATGAATTTTCCAACATCTTTTCCAAAACAAGAACAAAAAGAACAACCAGGACTAGAGTATGAAATGAATCCGGCTCCAATATACGATGATCCAAGTTATAATAAAAAAGGAGACATATTAAAGGATAAGATTGCAATAATTACTGGAGGTGATAGTGGAATCGGAAAGGCGGTTGCGATAGCATATGCCAATCAAGGTGCTGACATAGTGATTGCTTATTATAATGAAAATAAAGATGCAGAAGAAACAAAAAAAATAATAGACAATATAGGCAGAAAATGTACCTTAATTAAAGGTGATATTAGTGATCCTAATTTTTGTAATAATGTTTTAGAAAAAACTATTGAAGAATACGGAAAAATAGATATATTAGTTAATAATGCAGCGGTTCAATATGAAAGTACGGATTTCAAGCAAATAAGTGACGAGCAATTTGATAAGACATTTAAGACAAACGTATATGGAACATTTTATATGACAAGGGCAGCATTAAATCATTTGAAAGCAGGCGGATGTATAATAAATACTGCCTCAATAACTGCATATAAAGGAAATGAAACATTAATTGATTATTCAATGACTAAAGGTGCTATAGTTACATTAACAAGATCTTTATCTACTGCATTAGCAAAAGGAAAAACTAATATAAGAGTAAATGCTATTGCACCTGGGCCAATCTGGACACCATTAATTCCAGCAAGCTTTGATGAAAAAAAGGTTGAGAAATTTGGATCGGATACACCATTGGGAAGAGCTGGTCAGCCAGTAGAGTGTGCTGGAGCTTATGTGTTTCTAGCGTCACAATGTGCCTCATATATCACAGGGCAAGTGATTCATGTTAATGGTGGAGAAATAGTAAATGCGTAGATTAAACAAATAAATTTGTACATAATGTTTTGGATAACAATTTTATATAAGTTATATTAAGGAATTTATATTGTAAGCTTACTTTTAGAGTGGCGAAACTAATAGTAAAACTTATTATATAAATTATATAAATCAAAATCATGATTTTAAGATTGTAAAATATTGATTAGAAAATCTAGAGCCAGGAATAAAATCTTGGCTCTTTTGATTTAAGTAACGTTTCCATAGAAAGTAAAATATATTAATGAAAAATGCTAAAAGAATAATACTAGCATTTATGTTTGCGGAAACTATAGATTAAAATATACTATTTATCAACAGAAGATAGTAGTTAGAGTTATGGCATCAAATAGATAGGTATATATGTAATGCTGGTTTGAAAGGTAAAATAAAATAAAAAATCTTGACTACACATAGATGAATATCTATACTATATACATAGATTAATAAAATGGTTAATATTGAAAAAGGAGTTAAATGTGTGTAAGAAATATGATAAGAATGGAAGAATTTTAAAGGCACTTTCAGATCCTAATAGGCTCAAAATAATAGACTTATTATCTTGTGGAGAAAAATGTGCGTGCGAGATATTAGAGAGTTTTAAATTTACACAACCTACCTTATCTCATCATATGAAGGTATTAATAGATTGTGGATTGGTTAAAGCAAGAAAAGATGGAATTTGGAACTTGTACAAGTTAGACACAAATAATTGTAATAGATTAGTGTTGTTTTTACTTAATCTAATTACAGAAAATGAGGATTGTACACAAAATGATAAGAAAAATGAAGATTTTAATTAAAAGTTAATATGAAAGTACGATTTTGTTAACCTTTATAATATATTAAATATAATGTACTTATTAAAAATAATAAAAATTTATAAAAACGGAGATGAAATGAAACAAATTGATTTAACTAAAGGAAAAACACTGAATGTTCTAACAAGATTATCAGTACCAATAATGGGAAGTTCATTACTACAATTTACATATAATCTAGTTGATATGCTGTGGGTTGGCGGACTTGGAAGCAATGCTGTCGCAAGTGTTGGATCAGCAAGCTTTTTTGTAGGTCTTGGATATTCCATAAATTCATTAGTAGTTATAGGAACAGGAATAAAAGTTGCGCATGCTATAGGTAAAAAAGAAGAGAATGAGATAAAAGAATATATTAATGCAGGCCTTTTAATTAATGCAGCAATGTCGTTTATTTTTGGATTTATACTTATAATATTAGGAAGAGCACTTATAAATTTTTTAAATATTAATGATATCGTAGTTGAAAAAGGTGCATATGATTTTTTACTTTTCAGTGGGCCTACAATAATTTTTGCATTTTTTAATCTTTTATATGCAAGAATATTGGGGAGTTTTGGGAATAATAGATTAGCATTTAATATAAATGTTGTAGGAGTAGTTGCAAATATAATATTAGACCCGATTTTTATTTATGCTGTAAAACTAGGAGTTGAAGGAGCAGCAATTGCAACAATGATTGCTAATATTATAATGTTTTTGTTATATTTATTTAGATCATCGGGAACACTTAGGTATAATTTTAGTGTAAAAATTGATTATAATAAGATAAAGGAAATAATAATTTTAGGATTTCCTATGGCTATACAAAGAATTTTATTTACTATAATAAATATATTTCTTGCAAAAATAATAGCTATATTTGGATCAGATGCAATAGCAGCTCAAAAAATAGGACTTCAAATTGAATCTATTACATATATGGTTATTGGTGGTCTTCATGGTGCGATAGCTGCATTTACAGGTCAAAATTTTGGAGCAAAAAAATATAAAAGAATTAAAGAAGGATATAATACAGCACTTAGGATAGGAATTATATACTCTCTTCTTATGGCATTTATATTCATGTTTTTTAGTACACCATTTGTTAAATTATTTGTTAAAGATCAGCAAACAATTGCAATAGCGAATATGTACTTGCAAGTAGTAGCATTTTCTCAATTATTTAGTACTACAGAAACTGTATCTAATGGATTATTTACAGGTATAGGAAAACCTAAAATATCTTCAATTATAAGCGTTATATTTACAGCACTACGAATACCAATGGCTTTAGCTTTAATAAAACCATTTGGGTTAAATGGTATTTGGATAAGTATTTCTATATCGAGTATTCTAAAAGGAAGTGTAGCTTATATATTATATATAATTGAGGTGAAAAGAAAATATAAATAGAAATTAATAAAATATATAGATAAAATTTATATGGGGAGGCAGTCAATGTTAAATGAACTTAAAGAATTATTTACACCTTTTGAGTTATTAAAAGGTAATTATGGTATAGAAAGAGAAAGTTTAAGAGTAAATAATAAAGGGGAGTTATCAGTTAAAAGACATCCAGCAGTGTTTGGTGAGAAAGTGGAAAACAAATATATAACTACAGATTTTGCTGAAAGTCAAATAGAAGTTATAACACCACCATTTAAAAATATAGAGGAAACTTATAATTTTTCTAAAGTGCTATATGATATTGTTGCAATGGAAACTGAGGATGAATACTTATGGCCACAGTCTATGCCGGGAATAGTACCTACCGATGATAAAATTAGAATTGCAGAATATGGTGATAATGAAAAAGGTAGGGAAGCTAGACGTTACAGAGAAAATTTAATAAAAAAATATGGGGGCAAAAAACAGCTTATATGTGGGATCCATTATAATTTTTCCTTTGATGATGATTTCTTGAAAAAGTTATACTGTTTATATGAAAGACAGAACACTTATAAGCTTTTCAATGGAATATTTAGTAAAAATAGGAAATTGGGATACAAGGAGTTTAAAAATAACTTATACTTAAAGGTTACAAGAAATTACTTGAGGTATAGGTGGATTATTATATATCTTTTAGGAGCAAGTGGAGTTGTTGACAAAAGCTATATGGGACCTTGTATGAATTCATCTAAGGAAATTGCACATGATAGTTTTTCAAATGAAGGGGCTTTGTCTTATAGAAATAGTGAGTGTGGATATAAGAATAAAATAGATCTATATCCTAGTTATAATTCTGTTGATGAGCATATTGAAAGTTTAAGGAGATTTGTAAGCGATAAGCTTATAGGAAGTCATAAAGAATTATATAGCTGTGTAAGGCTAAAACCAAAAGATCCAAGTGATTTCTTTAATTCTCTTGGCAAAGATGGAATCCAATATCTAGAATATAGAAGTATTGATATTAATCCTTTTGAAAAAGGAGGAATAAGCTTAGATGATCTTTATTTTCTTCAAATATTTAATTTGTTTTTGCTAATTAATGAAGAAACTGACTACGATAGATGGCAGGAAGAGGGAACAGAAAACCAAAATATAATTTCAAAACTAGGACAAAAAGATGTTTTATTAAAGAAAGATGGAGAGCTTATTTCCAAAGAGACTTGGGGATTAGAAATATTAAATAATATAAGAGATATTAATGATAAATTGAATCTTGGCAAAGAAAGAATTATTGACTTGATGATCGAAAAAATTAAGAATAATCAACTAACATACGCTTATAAAATTGAAAAAAAAGTAAAAGAAGAAGGATATATCAATGCCCATTTAGATATAGCACAGAAATATAAAGAAGATTCTTATAAAAACAGATTTAAATTGGAAGGATATGAAGAATTAGAGCTATCCACTCAAATATTAATGAAAGAAGCCATTAAAAGAGGAGTAGAAGTTGAAGTTTTGGATAAATCCGAAAATTTCATATCACTTAGAAAGAATAATAAAGTAGAGTATATTAAGCAAGCAACTAAAACATCAAAAGATAGTTATATAACTGCTTTAATTATGGAGAATAAGAGTGTAACTAAAAAGGTTCTTTCTGATAGTGGCATTAAAGTTCCAAAAGGAATTGAGGTAAATTCAATAGATGAGTCTTTTAATATAGTAAAAGAATTTACTAAAAAGCCAGTTGTTATTAAACCAAAATCAACAAATTTTGGGATAGGCATAAGCATATTTAAAGAAGGTGCCGATGAAGAGAGTATTAAAAAGGCTTTTGAACTCGCATTTAAATATGATAATACAGTCCTCATAGAAGAATTTGTTAAGGGAAAAGAATATCGTTTTTTAGTTATAGACGGTAAAGTGGCAGGAATACTTCATAGAGTTCCTGCTAATGTTAAAGGGGATGGAGTCAGTTCTATTAAGGAACTAGTGGAAATAAAGAATCAGGATCCGTTAAGAGGCCATCACTATGTAACACCACTTGAAAAGATAATTTTAGATGAAAGTGCAGAATTATTTTTAGAGCAACAAAATAAAGATTTTAATTATATCCCTGAAGAAGACGAAATTGTTTATCTAAGAGAAAATTCAAACATAAGCACTGGCGGAGATAGTATAGATTATACTGATAGTATTCCTGAAAAGTTTAAAAGAATAGCTGTAAATGCAGCCGATGCTGTCAACGCAAGAATTTGTGGAGTTGACATGATGCTTGAAAATTTTAATGACGAAAATTCTAATTACTCAATAATTGAACTTAATTTTAATCCTGCAATTCATATTCATTGCTATCCTTATAAAGGTATGGAAAGAGAAATTGGTGTAGAAATATTAAGGGTATTAAACTTCGTTTAAAATATATAAATATAAAAATAAGGGAAGCTCTCAAAAGAGCTCCCTTTAATATAATTAGCTATAATTATAGAGATTCAACAGCTAAAGCTGATAATACTGCATTAGTTATAGTTAATCCAGCTGTTACAGCAATTAAGCTAGTTGGCTCAAGTTGAACTGTATAAGTTGTATTAGCATAAGCTGGATTGCAATCACAAAATTGAAAACTAAATGATTCAGATTCTAAGACACTAACTGTTTCAGCGAAAGTAAATGTTCCACCGATTGGTTGAGGAGCTCCATCACCAACTGTTTTTATTAGTGTGAAATTTAAATTTACTAAAATATCTACAGGTAAAGAAATTATGCTAGTAAATGTTAAAAGCACTTTAGGATTACACATATTAGTAGTATCTATAGAGACACTAGCTACAGGTATAGGTCTAGATAATGGTGTTGAAATTATAGGCAATGGTCCAACTCCACCAGAACCAACATTTAGTAAAGCTCTACCAGGTTCTGGAGCACGATTGTAGCATCTGCAACTAGGGCGATTGTCAGAATAAGTGTAGCTAGGACGATTGTCGGAATAATTGCAGCTAGGACGAGTATCGTAGCAATCATAATCATGTTCATTTTCACAAATAATATTCATAAATTACCTCCATACTATCATAAGTTTATCAAGTTTTTCTCCGTATAATTTAGTTGTAAGAGATTCTTTTTATATTATATTGTATGAGAAATATATAAAAATGTGATGTATTAGAAAATCTAATATTTTATAAATTTTTATGAGTATAATGATTAAATGCAAAGGTATTTATATTTTAGGAATATACAAATTTAACTGATAATTTAAAAGATGAGGTGTAACTCAATGATAAAGAATGATTATATGAAAGAGATAGAAAATACTTTAACATTAACAAATGAAGAAGTAAGAAAGGATATAGTAAATGGTGATATAGGAGAAGCTAAAGAAAAAATAAATAAAAAACTTAAGGCTCTCGTAGGAATCGATATAGGAACTATAGACATATTTTCTTTCAGTAGTATAGAAAGTTTTATAGGTAAAGAAACGCATTATAATGCAGAAAAATTTATAGCATTTGGAAGTCTTATGAAACTTCAAGGACTAATTAGTGATAAGGAAAATAATGAAAGTGCCAAAATTCAATATTATGAAAAATCATTAGAAGGTTTTTATAAAGCTTATACTGAAGATGATGAGATAAATGAGAAATATCTTTATGAAGCAGCAGAAGTAGCGGATGAATTAATTAATTATGAACTTTCCTTAGACTTAGACAAGAAAATCTTTAGAATATATGAACTGACCAATAAGCTTGATAGAGCAGAGGATACCTTATTTTACATTCTTAGAAAGACTCATAATGATGGTAGCATTATCTTAGAAGGAATTAAATTTTACAATAGACTTAAAGAAAAAGATTACGATGAATTAACGGAAGGTAATCTTCCTATAGAGGAAGTTAAAGATGGAATTTTGGAGCTTGAAAGAAGATTAGGTTTATAAATCTTTGTTAAATACAACTGGGTAAATTATGTAGTTAAAATTACTTGCTATTTGTATCATAGGAACATTGCTAAAAATAAATAATATAATGATAAAAAGCAATTATAATCTAGAGGAAACTATGGAATTTAAGGGATGGAATGATTTTGAGAATCTAGCGAGAGCATGTGGATATAGTAGTTGCGGTAAAAATGACAATGGAGATAACATAGAGGATGAGTTTGAAAATTCAGAATGTAGAGATATTCCAAACGGATTTCAAGATGTAGATCCACAGCTATTTATTCTTATAGGAGAGATATTAGGAAATATATTATCAGGAAGGCTTCCGTTCAATGTTCAAAATGCATTAGGAAATTGGTTACAGTTAGTTGGTCAAGTAATAGAGACATATAATGCCCAACAGCAATACTTCCAAGGAGGACCAGGAAGATACTTTGATCCTAAAAATTATAATGTAAGTAATACGTTTTGTAGTACTTCGCAAAATACTACCTCAAGCAAAAATAAATCTAATAAATCAACAAATGATATTAAGAAGAAAAATTCAGAAGATGACATGGATAGTAAGATAAACCATTTGGAATTATCCTTAAATGATTTAAGAGAAGAGATAAAAGCGATTAAAAAATTACTAGAAAAATAATTAAATTAAATTATTTTTCTAGTAATTTTTCTTTAACTTTTTTTAAATTTGTAACTTGTTTTGTTATAGTAGAGACAAATATTACTCCTAATGCCAATGTTCCAGCACTAGCTAATGTATTTAATCCTAATTCTACTGCACGGCTTATATTGCCACTTATTGTTTCGTACATTGTGTAATACATTCCAGAACCAGGAACTAGCGGAATAAGCGCACAAATTACCAAGGTGGTTACAGGAGTTTTTAAAAGCCTTGCACAAATTTCTGAATATATACTAAATAGTATTGAAGATATAAACAATGATAAGATATCGCCTACATAATTTTCTTTTAAATACAGATAAGAAAACCAACTTATAGCGCCACCTATAGATGCAAATATTAAATTCTTTCCTTTTATATTAAAAATTATTCCAAAGCCTAAGGATGCTAAAAACGAGACTGCAATTTGTGTTAGCATAAAACCTCCTAAATATTATGATAAAAAATGAAATATATTTTATTAGCTCATGATTGTGGTTAGAATTAACCTAAGTTATTTATAAATAGGCTTAAAACTGCTCCAGTTCCAACAGCTATAGAAACCGCAACTAAAAATGCTTCAGAGGCTTTTGTTATACCAGATAAAAAGTCACCGGCTATAGTATCTCTAATTGCATTAGTAATTGTGAGTCCAGGAACAAGAAGCATAATAGAACCTATAATAGTTTTATCTAAATTATTAGATAAATTTAATTTTATGAACGCTATAGCTAAAAAAGCACATAATCCTCCACTTAAAGAATTAGTGAAAAATTCGTTTATGTTTAATTTTTGACATATCACAACAATGATTTTTATTACTGCTCCTATTATGCTTGCAGAAATAAAATCCTTAAGGTTTCCACCAAACATAATGCTAAAGCATCCTGCACTAAGAGCAGACCATAATAAAGTGGTTAAGTTAGAGTACCTATGGCTATTGGATATGTTTGTAAGTTCCTTATTAAATTCATTCATATCAATAGTTTCTGTTTGTATTTTTCTAGAAAGATCGTTAACTAAATCTACTTTATGTAAATCAACACCTCTGGAAATGATTCTTTGAACAAGAGTAGCAACCTCATCATAATAAGTTACTGTTACCATTATCCCTGTCGGTATTACAAAACTATCAACTGTATGAGCACCAAAGGCAGTACATATTCTACTAATAGTTTCTTCGACTCTATAAGTTTCAGCGCCACTTTCTAGCATTATTTTTCCGGCCAATGTAGATACTTTAAGTAATTTATTTAAGTCCATAATTTTTTCTCCAATATATTTTTTATAACAAATGAATTATAGCACATAATAAATAATTCTTATAGGAGTAAGTTATATAATATTTAATAATGAAAGATTATATGTTATCAGAGGATAAAATCATTGGAAGTTAAGCATATTAATATAGTAGACTGAATCTATAAGATAATATAAAATATAACAAATTCTACTAAAGGCAATATAAAAATATAAAAAATAGTTGATAAATTTAGTAAGAAAACATATAATTTGAATATAAGTGAAACTCTTGTACATATTTTATACTATGTTAAAGTGATTTCTCGTGCCCGTTAGGGAACAAAAATATATTGGGGTGATTTATTAAGATGAATTTTGAAAATATACAAAGAGAAGATAAAGAAATTTATGATTTAATTGAGAAAGAGCTAGTTAGGCAACAAAAAGGAATAGAATTAATAGCTTCAGAAAATATTGTAAGTCCAGCTGTTATGGAAGCTATGGGTTCTTATTTAACTAATAAATATGCTGAGGGATATCCAAATAAAAGATACTATGGAGGATGTCACGTTGTAGATGAAATAGAACAAATTGCAATTGATAGAGCTAAGGAATTATTTGGTGCAGAGCATGCTAATGTTCAACCTCATTCAGGTTCACAAGCAAATATGGCTGTATATTTTGCGGTATTAGAACCAGGAGATACTGTATTGGGTATGGATTTGAGCCATGGTGGGCACTTAACTCATGGTTCTCCAGTTAACTTTTCAGGAAAATTGTTTAACTTTGTATCTTATGGAGTTGATAAAGAAACTGAGATGATTGACTATGAAAATGTAAGAAAGCTTGCTATTGAACATAAGCCAAAGCTTATAGTTGCTGGTGCAAGTGCATATGCAAGAATTTTAGATTTTCCAAAGTTTAGAGAAATAGCTGATGAAGTTGGTGCATTACTAATGGTAGATATGGCTCATATTGCAGGACTTGTTGCTGCAGGTATTCATCCATCACCAGTGCCATATTCTGATTTTGTAACAACAACAACTCATAAGACTTTAAGAGGTCCAAGAGGTGGGTTAATACTTTGTAAAGAGAAATATGCTCAAGTATTAAATAAAAACATATTTCCTGGAATACAAGGAGGTCCTTTAGAACATATTATAGCTGCTAAGGCTGTGTGTTTTAAAGAAGCATTAGACCCAAGTTTTAAAACATATGGAGAAAATGTAGTTGAAAATTGTAAAGAACTTGCAGCACAATTAATAGCTAGAGGTTTTAAAATTGTATCAGGTGGAACAGATAACCATGTATTCTTAGTTGATTTAAATAACAAAGATATAACAGGAAAAGAAGCGGAAGCTTTATTAGATTCAGTTGGAATAACTGTTAATAAAAACACGGTACCTAATGAAACAAGAAGTCCATTTGTAACTTCAGGAATCAGAATTGGTACAGCAGCGATAACAACTAGAGGTTTTGTAAAGGATGATATGGCTGAAATTGCATCAGTTATATCAGAGGCAATAGAGAATAGAGATGGAGATTTATCAGCTCTTAAAACTAGAATAGAAACTTTATGTGATAAACATCCATTATATAATTAAGTAATAAGGACATAGCGAGGCTTCATTTATATGAAGCCTCTTGTTATATTTATCTAGAATTCTAAAGAATAACTCAATATTCTTATTTTTGTGTTTATTATTATTTATACTTAAATAAGTAATTAAATACTTATGATAATAATAAAATAAAGTGAGGTTTAGAATTTACATAAGAGATTTTGAAAAGATAATATGATTTATGTGGAAGATGAGGAGATAGATGAAAAAAGCACTTTTAATTATTGATGCTCAAGAAGATTTTATTGGTGAACAGCGTAATAAAGAGAGATTTAATTTTGAAGATGTAGATAATCTTATTAATAATATAAATAAGAAAATTATATTTTATCAGAGAAATAAAGATATAGTAATTTATATTGCTAGTGTACTTCCTAATAATTTTTTTTATAAGAAATTTTTTGGATACGGTCTTGTAGGAACTAAAGGGGCCAAATTAGATAAGAGGATTAAGATAGTATCGCAAAATTATTTTGAAAAACAATTTGCAAGTGCTTTTAGAAATAGTAATTTAGTGAAATTCATGAAAAAGAATGAAGTAAGTAAAATAGAGTTGGTTGGAGTTGATAATAATGAATGTATTTTTAAGACTGCAAGAAGTGCAGTTAAGATTGGACTTAATGTTATCATCCCTAGCAATGGCATAGGAATTATTAATAATGAAAAATATCGTAGAATAAAGAACAAATTAAAGTCAATTGGAGTAGCTTATATATGAAGAAAAACCAATAAAATTAAGATTAAATTTTTATAAATATTTTATTTAAAAATTTCTCATGAACATTTAAAGTATTTCAGAATAATATATATTATGAAGAAAGAAGGTTTTATGGGAGGAAAATTTAATGAATCCTTATCAATTAATCATCAATGTTCAACAGAGAATGCAACAAGATCCTGACTTTGCTAATAAATTTAATAAAGCTGTATCTGAATTAAACAAGGTGCCGGGACTTCAACAAAGAGTTATTCAAATAGCTCAAATTAGTGATGAAAGCCAAAGGGAACAAGCTATGGAAAGATTACCTAAGGATGCAAAGCATGCCGTAAAAAGAATCTTAGGATTATTAGATGAGTATAATATTTATAAATGATTTAAATTAGAATTATATATTTTCAAGTACTTATTGAATAAAAGAAGTTTCTTATAGTTATAAGAATTTTAACTATAGGAAACTTCTCCTATTTTAGATAAAAAGTATAATAAATTTTTAGGGAAAATTTATTATTAATATGTTAATTTGGTTCAGAAATTAAAATCCTCTTTTTTCAGCTTCAATTCCACTTTCATTTCTTCCAGGTTTTTTTATTGTTGTGTTGTAACTACTTTTAGCATATTGATTTTGAGTTTTGTTGCCATTTCTTAAAAAATTACTTTCTGAATAATCTTTATTATTATTATTGTCCACAAAATCATCTCCTTTAACTTATTATATATATAGTATATCTACATTAAGAAAAATTAATTGTGGTAAATTTAGTATAGATATTATAAAAAATAATATTCTATTTTATAATACTTTTACAAGAAAATATTACAAAATAGAAATTAGTACAAATAAAACACCCCAAAAAAACAAATGCATGGAAAATGTTATGAATGAGCAAATGAGAAGTCGCTGCCTTGTATTTAAAGATGGTTCTATACTTACTCTTATAAGAAAATAAAAACCTGCTAAAGTAAAGAGCGCAGAACATATACTATCGTAAGAGAGTATAAAGATAAGTAAAATTAAGCCTAAAAATATAAAATTCCAGCCAGGCATGTATTTTACTTGTACATATTTTTCTCCTGAATCTAAGTATGTACCATTAATAGCAATATCACAATTGTTATCTATACTTACCAGAATGGCAGTTTTACTTCCCAATTTAAATGTAGTCTCGCGTGTAACTCCAAAAGTTTTAGAGCTTTGAAGTTTTACAGGAATGTTATTTACTAGTAGGGTCTTTCTTAAAAAATTTTTAGAATATTCTATAGTGTAATTTATATTATCTACATTGGCAATCCATCTTTGAGTTCCCATAAAAACCTCCTTTATTAATGAACATTAAAGTTATTATTATATAAATTTATAATGAAATTAAGTTAGTATATTTAAATATATACATAAATATGTGTGAATAGAATTGAGTTTTTACTTTAAAACAAATTATAAGTTAAATAATTAACTTAAAAATGACTAAGCCGAGAATAGTTGATTCAAAATAATAGGATTATCTAGAAAAACGTTGTATAATGGTAAAGTAATTTAAAATCATACTAATCATCATATAACTATAATGATTAAATGAATTATAAGATGTCTTAAAATTTGTAAAATAAATATGATTAATTGAAGAAGGATATATTTTGAAATAACGAATTTACATTTGAATTTTAGTATACAAAGTATGTTGTTAATTTATTAAGACTAGAATGGAAATAATTAATATCAGAATGTATATTTAAGATTGATTAAAATTTAATAAAAAATAGTATAATAGATGAAAAATATGAAGAAAAGATAATTTGATACGTTAAAATAAAAAAATATTTATTAAAATAAAATTAGGTATAGAAAATAAGCAATGATGAGAAATAAATTTTTATTATTGGATTTTTTATCGACAAGGAGAAAAAATGAGTAAAACATTAGTATTAGCAGAAAAACCATCAGTGGGGAGAGATTTGGCAAAAGTTCTTAAGTGTAACCAAAATAAAGGTTCATATATAGAAGGTAGTAAATATATAGTGACTTGGGCAATGGGACATTTAGTTGGGCTTATGGATCCTGAAGGATATGATAATAAATATAAAGAGTGGAAAATGGAAACACTCCCAATGCTTCCAAAACATATGAAACTTACGGTGTTAAAAAAGACAGGAAGACAATATAATGAAGTAAAAAAACAACTATTGAGAAATGATGTTAGTGATATCGTAATCGCTACAGATGCTGGAAGGGAAGGAGAACTGGTAGCACGCTGGATATTAGAAAAGTCAGGAGTTAAGAAACCATTAAAGAGATTGTGGATTTCGTCTCAAACTGAAAAAGCTATTTTAGACGGGTTTAGAAATTTAAAGCCTGGTGAAGCTTACGAAAATCTTTATAAGGCAGCAGTATGTAGAGCAGAAGCAGATTGGCTTGTGGGACTTAATGTGACAAGAGCATTAACATGTAAATATAATGCACAATTATCAGCAGGAAGGGTTCAATCACCGACACTAGCTATGATTGTATCAAGGGAAGAAGAAATACGAAATTTTAAACCTAAAGCTTATTATACTTTAGAAGGAAAAACTAAAGGATTTACTTTATCATGGATTAATAAAGATAATAATTCAAGAATTTTTGATGAAGAATATGCAAGTAAAGTGGCTTCTAAACTAAGAAATTCAGATGGAAAAATAGTTAATGTAAGCGAAACAAATAAGAAAAAGTTTTCTCCTGCCCTCTATGATTTAACTGAATTACAAAGGGATGCGAATAAAATATGGGGATATTCTGCAAAACAGACATTAAATATAATGCAAAGGCTTTATGAAAATTATAAAATATTAACTTATCCAAGAACAGATTCTAGATATATTACAACAGATATTGTAGCTACTATTCCTGAAAGATTGAAGGCAATATCTATTGGTGAATATAGGACTGCGGCAGAAGAACTGCTTAGGAGTAAAATAAATGGTCATAAAGGATTTGTAGATAATTCCAAGGTAAGTGATCACCATGCTATTATCCCAACAGAAGAAAAGCCTAATTTATCAGCTTTATCATCTGAAGAGAGAAAAATCTATGACTTAGTAGTCAAAAGGTTTTTAAGTGTTATGCTTCCACCATTTGAATATATTCAAACTACAGTAGAAGCAGAGGTTGAAGGAGAAAAGCTTGTTGCGAAAGGAAAAGTTATTAAGGCCAAAGGTTGGAAAAAGCTTTATGATAAATTAGAGGAAGATAATGATGATGAAGAAATAAAAGAGCAAGTGCTTCCCACAGTATCCAAAGGGGATAGTATTAAGGTAGATAGTGTTAATATAAAGAAAGGTGAAACAAAACCACCTGCTAGATTTACAGAGGCTACACTTTTATCAGCTATGGAGAACCCTCATAAATATATAAACGTTAGTAAAGAAGCTGCAAAAACTTTAGGTGAGACTGGTGGACTTGGTACAGTTGCTACTAGAGCAGATATTATTGAAAAGTTATTTAATTCTTTTGTTATAGAAAAAAGAGGTAAGGAAATAATTCCTACGTCAAAAGGAAAACAATTGATAGAACTCGTTCCAAAGGATTTGAAATCGCCACTTTTAACAGCCAAATGGGAGAGTCAGTTAGATGAAATAGCTAAAGGAAAAAGAGATGATCACTCATTTGTAAAAGAAATGAAAAATTATTCAGTTGCATTAGTTGAAGATGTTAAATGTACAAATAGTAAATTCGTTCATGATAATAAAACCGGAAAGAAGTGTCCTAACTGCGGCAAATATTTGTTAGAAGTCAAAGGAAAGAATGGGATAATGAATGTTTGTCAGGACAGAGAGTGCGGTTATAGGGAAAGTGTGGCTAGAGTAACTAATGCTAGATGTCCTGAGTGTAAGAAGAAACTAGAGCTAAGAGGAAATGGTGAGGGAGCAATATACGTATGCCCTGGCAGTAACTGCAATTTTAGAGAAAAAGCTTCTCAATTTAAGAAGAGATTTGAGAAAAATGGAAAGATTGATAAAAGAGAAGTGAATAATTATATGAAGAAAATGAAGAAAGAAGCAGAAGAATTTAATGATAATCCTTTTGCTGCATTATTAGGCGATATAAAATTTGATAAATAGTAAAAAACTTCTAGTAATTTAAAGTTACTAGAAGTTTTTTATTAAATATATTTATACCCTTTATTTCGGTAGTTATGCATAAGTTAAAAATATTGTCATATTGTTAAGAAAATTAGAATTACTTGTTATATTATTTCTTCTTATGGTAACACTAATTCTGAAAGGAGGCAGTAACTATGAAAAATAATGCAAAAAGAATTATATCTTTTACTTTGATATTTATTTTTACTTTATTACTTTTACCAATTAACTTAGCCAAAGCTGTAGATACGGATGAAAAAGTAAAATCAGATGGAACTAATATTGAAGCAAGATCAGCTTTATTAATGGAACCAATGAGCGGCAAAATACTTTATGAAAAGAATGCAGATGAAAAATTTGCACCAGCATCTGTAACAAAAATTATGACTATGTTGATAACAATGGAGGGCGTAGATAGCGGAAAAATTAAATTAGATGATAAAGTAACTTGTAGTGAAAATGCTAAGAAAATGGGCGGAAGTACAATGCTTTTAGACACTGGAGAAATAAGAACTGTTGAAGAACTTTTGAAAGGTGTAGCGATAGCTTCTGGAAATGATGCGGCAGTTGCACTTGCAGAATATCTTGGAGGTACAGAGCAAGATTTTGTTAATATGATGAACAAAAGAGCGCAGGAACTTGGAATGGTTAATACAACATTCAAAAACTGTAATGGATTACCAGCAGATGGACATATGTCTACTGCAAAAGATATAGCAATAATGTCAAAAGAGTTATTGAAACATCCAAAGGTTTTAAAATATACAGGAACTTATATGGATAATATATCAGAAGGAAGAAAATCTCCAATAGAACTAGTAAACCACAACAAATTAGTTAGATTTTTTGAAGGTTGTGACGGGTTAAAAACTGGATTTACGGATGAAGCTAAATACTGCATTAGCGCTACAGCAACAAGAAATGGAGTAAGAATGCTATCTGTAATAATGGGAGCACCAACTTATAAAATAAGAAATCGTGATGCAGGTGTTTTACTTAATTATGGATTTTCAAAGTATGAAGGCAAAAAGCTTGTATCTAAAGATGAAGAAATAGATAAAGTATATATGGATGAACAAACAGATAAGTTCTTTATGGCAATGGCTAAAGATGACTTAAATGTCATACTTCCTAAGGGTGACAATAAGGATTTAGAGAAAAAAATTGTTATAGATGAGCTAAAAAAAGAATACAAAGCAGGAGATATAGTTGGAAAATGTGAAGTTTATTTGGGTAGCGAAAAAGTAGGAGAGGTAGATATATATTGCGATAGAGATGTCAAGAAAGGCAATATAATTGACAATATAAAATATAATATTAAAAACTTATTCGAAAAAGGTGTATAGCCTCAATAAAAAAATATTATGAATTTTATATTTTTCTTGTAAAACTATAAATAAGAAATAATTCAAGCATAGTTGAAGAATAAATTTAATTAAATTTATTTAGCTATGCTTGTTTTGTATTTTTATGATATGTATATTTTTAATAAGTCTCTATATATTGCTACTAAATGAAATGTTTAACTTACTAAAATTTCAAGCGTAAATTTATTATTCAAAGTATATATATTGCAGAAATAATTCTTCATTATAATTCTAAAAATATTGCAAGAATTTTAGCCGTAATTATGAATTGTGAAATGTGCATTGTGAAATGCAACATATATATAAATTAATGATTCTTGTTTTAGGTGTTATTACTTGTTATTATATATTATAGTACTTATTATTTAGATTTAAAGTTATAATTTAAGTATAATTCATAATGGAGGTAAAAAAGATATATATGGAACTTCCAAAGATTAAAATTAATGATTTTGAAGGCCCGTTTGATCTTCTATTACATTTAATAAGAAAGAATCAAATGAGTATATATAATGTGAAAATATATGAAATAACTAATCAGTATCTGAATTATATTAATGAAATGAAAAAGATGGATTTAGAAATAACTTCTGAGTTTATTGTAGTAGCGGCTACCTTAATAGAAATTAAATCTAAGAATTTGTTGCCGAAGCTTAAAAAACAAGAAGATGATGAAGAAGATGATGAGAAAAAGCTTTTAGAAAAACTTATTCTTTATAGGAAAATAAAAGGGGTTTCAGTATTTTTAAAAGACAGATATACTAGTGCTGGCGAGATATATGGAAAGAAACCAGAGGTAATAGAAGAAAAAAGAGATGATACTGATAAAAAAGATTTATTAAAAAATATAAGTCTTATAGAATTGTTTAATATATATAATAATTTACTTGAGATATACAATAATAAGCAAAATAGAAATAACATAATTCAGAAAAAAATATATGTGGATAAATATAAAATAGAAGATAAGTTAGAATATATTATGGACAAGTTAAAAACAGAGAAGGTAAGTAGCTTTCACAAAATTATTGAAAATTGTGAATGCAAATTAGAGTGTGTTGTGACATTTTTGGCATTGCTAGAGATGATTAAACAGAGGATGATCAAAGTATATCAAAGCGAAAATTTTAGCAATATATTGATTGAAAGGAGAACAGATGATGAGTAATGATAAAGGGATTCAAATTCCATTTATAGATGACAAGAAAAAAGATTCTTTAAAATCCGCAATAGAATCTTTGTTATTTGCTAGTGGAGAACCATTGAGTTTACAGGATTTGGTTAACCATCTTGAAGAAAAAAATAAACTTATTGAAATTATCATCCATGAAATGATGGAAGAATACGAAAATAATAATAGAGGAATAAAAATAATATGTATTAAAGGAAGTTACCAGTTAGTTACGAAAGCTGAAAATTCAGATTATATACAGAAGCTTCTAAAGAAAAACAAAAGACAATCTTTATCCCAAGCATCTATAGAGAGTTTAGCCATAATTGCTTATAAGCAGCCTATAACAAGAATTGATATTGACGAAATTAGAGGCGTTAAATCAGAGAGTGCTCTTCAAAGACTTTTAGAAAAAGATCTTATAAAAGAGGTCGGCAGACTAGAAGTGCCTGGTAGACCAATCTTATATGGAACAACAGATGAATTTTTAAGACAATTTGAATTGAAAGATTTAAAGGAACTTCCTTCTTTAGATTTATTTGGGCAAGAAGATGTTCAGGAAGATCATGGACAGGAATAAAATTTAAGGATATATTATCGGAAGTAATAAATATATTAATATTTGAAATTTTAAAAAACAATAAAATTTATTTTTAAATTTCTTGCATTTATTTTATTAAATTTGAGAGAGAAATAGTGTATTATTGAACAACTACTTCTCTCTTGAATTAAAAATTAGGAGCAATTTAAATATTATCGCTATCACTGCAATAACATTCTTCGGAATTATTATCAACAGTAGTAGTATTGACAGTAGCAGATTTTTTATTCTTTCCACATATATCTTTTACTAAACTTTTTACAATATCTAAGATTTGAGGAACTGTATCTACAATTCTATCATATGTAGTATCTTGATCTACAGGTAGCATTCTAACACCATCTTGTTTAACAACTAGGAATGCTACAGGTTTAACAGAAACCCCTGCTCCAGAGCCGCCTCCAAAAGGAAATGTTGTACTTGTGATATTTTGCTTTAAATTTAGACATTCACTTCCACCAGAAGCGAATCCAAAGCTTAATCTTGAAACTGGAACGATATAAGTTCCATCTTTTGTTTCTATAGCTTTCCCTATTACTGTGTTTACATCAATCATATCCTTAAGATTTTCCATAGTACTTTTCATTAAGTTTTCGACATGTTGTTCACTTGACATAATAAATCCCCTTTACTAAGGGGTCACCTCCCTTGTTTCTCATTGTTTTTTAACAAATTAATTATTATATATATAATGTTTGCAAGTGATAAGAAAATTATACTTGAAGTTTCAATTTTTAGTAAAAATTTATCCTCAAATAGAGGGGTTATTTTAAAATTAAATCTCTTTATATTAAAAATGTAATTAAGGAGAATATAAGTTAATGATGTTGTATTATATATAATTCCATAGAAAATTGCAGTTCTTGCAGCATCGTTTAGGGAATAGTCCAAGGACAAATTTATTTTTAACAGTGGCTTGTATTTTAAACTACTTAAAGTAGAAATCAGATGCTTGAAATTTATTTTACTATTAATTTTTGAAAAAAATTTATGCTTATTTTTAATTAAAGGCGAATTTTTGAGTTTTTTTATACGTGTCGCTCTTTTCTTATTTCTAGAGATAAGATTAAATCCATATAATTTTATATAATAATCTATTGTAGAATAGTAAATACTAAATTTAATAGGGATAGGAATAAAAAATATTAATAAGACCACTAAAAAGACATAAAATAATTTCATAAAATTCCTCCAAACTATATCTACTCCATAATTATTGACTAATAATAAAAAAATAAACCTAGAAAATTATCAAAATTAGGTTTAAAAAATAATTTTAAAGGTAAACTAGAACCAAATAGTAAGTTTAGAAGGTGATTAATTATGCGAAAAGGTACTAGTAAATGCACTTCATTGATAGCACTAATTCTTATATGTACTCAAATAATATGTATAGATGCAAATGCTAAAAGTAAATCTAATAATTTAAGAGTAAATGCTAGATCTGCGATTGCATTGGATAAGGAAAGTCATGCAGTTTTATTTGAACAAAATGCTTATGAGATAGTTCCAATGGCAAGTACAACAAAGATACTTACTTCTTTAATAGCTATTGAACAAGGTAATTTAGATAAAAAAGTAGTAATAAGCAAAAAAGCAGCTAGTATAAGAGGATCTACAGTTGGTTATAAAGAAAACGAAGAAATTACTTTAAGAGAGCTAGTTTTTGGGCTAATGTTTAAGTCAGGAAATGATGCAGCAATAGCTATTGCCGAGGAATTAGGGGGATCAATAGAAGGATTTGCAGAAATAATGAATCATTATGCTAGGGGTATAGGAATATTAGATTCACATTTTGAGTCTCCTCATGGATTGGATAGTAGTAAACATTATTCTTCAGCATATGATTTAGCGATACTTACTGCTAAGGGTATGGATTACGATCTATTTAGAGAAGTAGTAGGAAGTAAACAAATCTCAAAGGAAAAGTATAATTTTACTAGAGATTATAATAACATAAATAAAATATTGTGGAGAATTCCAGGAGCTAATGGTGTCAAAACAGGATATACAGGCCAAGCAGGTAAGTGTTTAGTTTCATCAATTAATAATAATGGCAAAGATGTTATCATTGTGGTTTTAAATTGTCCAGATAGATGGAATGTTACAGAAAAAATATATAATTATGTATTAGAAAAAGTAGCATTTGGAAATCATACAGTTAAAGAATTGGTTTAGTAAGCAATAGTAGATAGTTTTTTATTACTATCTACTTTTTTTATTAAATAAAGCATTTCAGAGAATCAAAGACAAGTAATCTGAGTATTAAAATATAGATTAAAATATTGCAAAATAAATAATTTTAAACAATTATATTTGTGTCAAATTAGATATTTTAAAATAATTTATATTAGAAGCAATTTTATCTAAAGGAGAAAAAATGGTAAAAGAGGCTATTGATTGTATAGATGCGGGAACGGAGTATTGTCCATGTAAACTTGCAGAGTATGGGCAGTGTTTGACCTGCTCCCAATGTCAAGGCGAAGTTTTTTGCGATTGTTTAAATTGGAAGGGGGTTTGTATATATCAAGAACTCCATAATAATGGAAATAAAGCAAAAGAAGGTCGTAAAACTTTTGAATGTAGCGTGGTAGAGGTACAAAATTATAATGATAAATTAGTGATAATTAAATTTAAAGCTCCTCATAAATTAGTTATAGATTTGGTGAAACCTGGAAGCTATGTATTTATAAGAACTGATGGAAATAATTATTTTGATGTTCCAATATCTATAATGAATTCAGATATAGAGAATGACACTATAATGGTTGCTGTTGAAATCAGGGGGGTTAAAACTGCTAAGTTATTAGATATAAAAACAGGCGGGAACATAGTAATACGTGGACCTTACTGGAATGGTGTTTTTGGAATTAAAAATATATTGGCCCAAAAGAATAATAAAGCATTAGTACTTGCAAGAGGTATTGGATTAGCTCCTATGATACCTGTAGTAAAAAAATTAATTTCACAAAGTAATGATGTACAAATAATAATTGATAAAGATCCATTTGAAGAAAATTTTTCTGAAGAAATTTTATCTGAATATAAAATAGAGGTATCAGAGTGCTCACTATTGGATAAGGGCAAGCTCTCAGACCATGCAAAAGTGTTGATTAAGGATTCACTTAAAAATGGAACTAATTATATTCATGTAGCAGGGGCCGATATTTTGACTTATGGTGTTATTAACTATTTAAGCGACATTAATAGAAATGATGTCTCACTTTCATGTTGTAATAATTTTAAGATGTGCTGTGGTGAAGGAATTTGTGGAGCATGTACATCAAGATTTTCAGGTCACAGAGTAAAAAGATTCTGCAAAGAACAGGCTGACCCGAGAAGTATTTTTGAAGGGAGAAGATTTATATGAAGGTTATTATTGTTGGCGGAGGTTGGTCTGGATGCGCGGCAGCAATTTCAAGTAAAAAAGCTGGAGCAGATGTTACTATCATCGAAAAGACAGATTTGTTACTTGGACTTGGTAATGTAGGTGGAATAATGCGTAATAATGGTAGATATACTGCTGCAGAAGAATTAATAGCTCTTGGTGGAGGAGATCTGGTTAAAATCACAGATGAGATTTCAACTCATAAAAATATAGATTTTCCTGGACATAAACATGCTACACTTTATAATGTCAATTTAATAGAGGGAGTTGTTAGCAAATATTTGAAATCATTAGATATAAACCTAATGATGGAGAGTAGAGTTAATGATATCAATTTTGATGGACAAAAAATAAAAGGTGTTTACCTTAGCGATGGAACTTATATAGAAGGTGACGTATTTATAGAAACAACAGGAACTACTGGGCCTATGGGAAATTGCTTGCGTTATGGAAATGGCTGCTCGATGTGTGTTTTAAGGTGCCCTGCTTTTGGGCCTAGAATCAGTATTAGTGAGAGATGTGGAGTTTCCGATATTCAGGGTGAAAGAGGAGATGATATCTTAGGAGCGTTCTCTGGTTCTTGTAAATTGGCTAAAGAAAGTTTGTCAGATGAAATAAGAAATGAGTTAGATTCTAAAGGTGTTGTAATTTTAAAAGTTCCTAATGAAGATATAAATTATGATAAATTAAGTACAAAAGTATGCCAACAATATGCTCTCAAAGAATTTGCTGAGAATATCATACTTTTGGATACTGGACATGCAAAGCTAATGACAACTTACTATCCGTTGCATAAACTAAGGAAAATAAAAGGATTGGAAAATGCTAAATATGTTGATCCATACGCAGGAAGTAAAGGAAACTCCATTAGGTATTTATCAGTTGCACCAAGAACTAATGACTTAAAGGTAATTGGTGTAGATAATTTATTCTGCGCAGGTGAGAAATGTGGGTTATTTGTAGGGCATACAGAAGCAATGTGTACTGGTACTTTAGCTGGGCACAATGCGGTAAGATTAGCTATGGGAATGCCGCTTTTGATACTTCCTTCATCTATAGCAATCGGAGATATAATAACTTATGCAAATGAAAAGGCTAGTACTAGAGAAGGAAGAAAAGATAGATATACTTTCGCAGGTTCCGTATATTTTAATAGGATGAAAGAATTGGGGTTATATACAATAGATGTAGATGAAATTACAAAAAGAATCAAAAAAGTAAATTTAGATAATATTTTTAGTCAAAAATTATTATAATAATTATTATAACTAAGAAGAGGTTATGAAGATTTAAAAGACATGGTATTTAAAATCATGTCTTTTATTTTTACAAAGAAACTTACATTAAGCATTAATTAAATAAGTTAGGAAAATTTATGCTATAAGCTGATATTAATTAAATTTTAATTAATTAGAAAGATAAATGAAATAAGTTTGGCTTTTTAACACCAATCATATGATTGTACATAACATATAGTATATAAAAACTGAGGAGGAATTAGAGATGAGCAACAATAATAATTGCGATATTGCTTATGGTCGTCATTATAGAGGAAACCAACTTGGTGATAATTATTATAGGTATAGGGATCATAATCATGAATTTGTATCAAGCACAAATTATGCAGAAGATGAGAAGTGTGAAGAACACAACCATCGTATTGCTGGGACTACTGGTCCAGCAATAAGGGTTGGACTATCTCATGTTCATAGAATTGAAGAAGTCACAGACACATTTAATGATCATAATCATAGAATTTGCATTACAACTGGTCCAGCGATTTATATTTCACGAAATAAGCATATTCATATAGTTCAAGGGCAAACATCATTCAATGATGGGCATGATCACGATTATTTTTTTACGACTCTAATTGATGATCCATCTAATGTACCAGATAGAAATTAACCATAAATTAAGCTGTTTTTGTTTGCAGGTATTATTGCCTAAACAATATGAATCTTCATAGCTATTAGCCACACTCTAGCATAAATAGGGTGTGGTTAATTAGTTTTCTTATTTTTTCGAAAAGACAGATACGTAAAAAAATCTACACATATAAAAAGAGTGCGAAGCACAATACGGAACTTATATAAAAAGAGTGCGAAGCACAATACGGAACTTATATAAAAAGAGTGCGAAGTACAATATGGAATTTAACCAAAGTTTCTTGCAATCTTACTCTTAGGCAAAATAGAGGAGATTCATATCAAATTTGTTAAGTAAAAGTTATATTTTTTGATAATAAATCAGAAGGATATTTATAATATTTTAAAATTATATGGAAGCAGAAAAAAGTTTTAATAAATTGTCAATAAAATTGACTTAAATATTAAATTAATTTTAAAATATTGATTTGAATTGTCAAAAGAATGATTATATTATAGACAAGAATATGTTTTATATGACATAAATATATTTTAATATTTAAATATAGCATAAAAGTATATCAAAATTGCAAATAATAAATAAAAATACTATTCATTCTATTTGAATATGCTAAGTATTTAAAATTAAGGAGTAATAAAAATGGCAAAGAATAACAAACAAAAGAAATTAACATTAATTACACTTATTCTGATGATCTTTACATCAGTTTTCGGATTTGCTAATATGCCAAGATCTTTTTATCTTATGGGTTATGGGGCAATTCCTTGGTTTATATTAGGAGGGATAACATATTTTATACCATTTGCATTCATGATGGCGGAATATGGATCTGCATTTAAAGATGAAAAAGGTGGTATATACTCATGGATGGAGAAGTCTGTAGGTCCTAAGTTTGCATTTGTAGGAGTTTTCATGTGGTATTCTTCTTACGTAGTATGGATGATAAATATATGTTCTACTATTTGGATTCCGTTATCAAATACAATATTTGGAA
The DNA here is from genome assembly GCF_036699995.1 of Clostridium beijerinckii. Lineage (NCBI taxonomy): Bacteria > Bacillati > Bacillota > Clostridia > Eubacteriales > Clostridiaceae > Clostridium > Clostridium beijerinckii. The sequence goes on from NZ_CP144906.1 coordinate 2,088,254, forward strand.
TAGATACTACATCAAGCTGGGGAATACTTGGATTGAATTCAACTCAAATTTTAGGTGTACTTGGTGTTATATGGGTGTCTGCAACATATTTTATATCAAAAAGAGGAATAAGTAAAATAACTAAGATTACATCAGTTGGAGGAATAGCAGTAGCGCTTCTAAACATAGTTTTAATAGTGGGCGCAATTATAATATCTATATTAAACAAGGGACAATTTAAAGAGGAAATTTCATCTACAATGTCTTTTGTTAATTCACCAAATCCAGCTTATCAGAATATTAGTTCAGTTTTATCATTCCTGGTTTTTGCTTTATTTGCATATGGTGGTATCGAAGCTGTGAGTGGTCTTGTTGATCAAACTGAAAATCCAGAGAAGACATTTCCTAAGGGGATTTTAATAGCAGCAGCTATAATTTCTGTTGGTTATTCTCTTGGAATTTTCTTGATTGGAATATTTACAAACTGGGCAGGCACTCTTTCGGGTGAAAACATCAATATGGCAAACGTTGCATATGTTGTTATGAATAATTTAGGATATACCTTGGGCAGCTCAATGGGATTAAGTAATTCGTTATCTATACAAGTTGGAAATTGGGTAGCTAGGTTCGTTGGATTATCAATGTTTTTGGCATTAACAGGGGCATTTTTCACACTATCATATTCTCCGCTTAAACAGTTAATAGAGGGAACACCAGCAAAACTTTGGCCAGGAAAGATGGCTGTTATTGATGAAAACGAGATGCCAATAAATGCAATGTTTATTCAAACCATTATAGTAGCAGTTATGGTGCTATTTGTTTCTATGGGAGGAAGCAGTGCAAAATTATTTTTCACAATGTTAGTATTAATGACTAATGTTGCAATGACTATACCATATTTATTTTTATCAAGTGCATATATATCATTTAGAAAAAAGGATAATATAGAGAAGCCTTTTATAATATTGAAAAGTAAATCATCTGCTATATTTATAGGAATTATAGTTACGGCAGTGGTTGGATTCGCAAATTTCTTTACAATTATCGAGCCAGCAATTCATGGTGATTACAAATCTACAATTGCTATGATTGCGGGACCTGTAGTTTTTGCTGTAGCAGCATTATTAATCTATGCTAACGGAGAGAAGAAAAAAGATATTTAGAAAATTGTTTGTACATAATAAAAATAACTAGGGGTTATAATCTCTAGTTATTTTTATTTGTACAAATAATTTACGATTACATTATATATATTAAGGAAAAAATAAGAAATGTTAAACAATTATTAATTGAAAAATCAAGAAATGAGTTTTATAATTCAAGTGTACTATATGAATTAGTACACTTAATACAATTAGGAGGGAAGTTTATGAAAAAATCAACGATAATTATTATGATTGGAATTGTCATTATAATTACTGCTTTTCTTGGGATGGATAATAATAAAATCTATCAAAAGCAGAAGCATTTTGAAACAATAAATGAAGTTCTAGATCAACTAAATGGTAAGCCATTAAAAGCAATTGATGAAACTGGAAAGTTCACTGAAACAAATGAGTTTAAAGAATGTTTTTCAGAACGAAAAAGGATAACTAATATTGATTTTAATTTCTCAAAGGTAAAAATAGAAAAAGTATATGATCTTAGCGAAAAAGATAAAAATGAAATGTTAAGTGAATATGATGGATTTAGAAATAATTTTTCTAAAAGACGTCCAATAACAAGAGAAGAACCAATAAGTTTAATTGTTGATGCAGATAATTACAGATATCCAGAGGGAAAAAATGATAGGCCACAAAAGCTAAAAGTTAACTTGGTCCTTGTAGATGAGGGAGAAGGTTTAGTAATTGATTATATTACGTATCATTCTTATGTAGAAGGTAAAGACAATGCTTAGAGTTGATCCTAGGAGTAGTACTCCTATTTATGAACAAATAGAACTTGGGATAAAGGAACTTATTCTAAAAGGAGCTTTAAAGATGGGTGAGAAATTACCATCAGTTAGAGAGTTGGCATCAATACTTATGATAAACCCTAATACAATAAGCAAAGCCTATGGTGAACTCGAAAGAGAAGGTATAATTGAAACTTTAAGGGGAAAAGGAACTTTTATAACATCTAATTATGAAGGTAAGGGGGATCATAAAAAAATGGAGCACATTTCAAATGAATTAAAAAAAATTATACTTGAGGCAAGTTATGGGGGCGTTAGTAAAGAAGAATTTATAAGGTTAGCGCTTCAAATATTTTCTGAGTTAGGGGTGGATGATAATGATAGAAGTGAATAATTTATCATTCGAGATTGATGGAAAGCAGATTTTGGAAAATATAAATATCAGAATAGATAAAAATAAAATATTTGGAATTATAGGGCCAAATGGTGTTGGGAAAACTACACTTTTAAGATGCTTAACAGGAATTTATAAAGGAACATCAGGAAATGTACTTTATGATGGGCGAGATGTTTATGATAATATAGATGTTAAAAATAAGATTGGATATGTAGCAGATGAGAATATCATGCAAACAAATTTTAAAGTTAGCGAAATACTGAAGTACTATAAATATTCATATAAAAATTTTGATGAAAAAAAATTTAATGAATTAAATAAAATTTTTAAAATTCAAACTAATAAGTATATATTCCAATTATCCAAAGGGATGAAAATGAGACTTTCCATAATGCTAGCTTTTTCTATTCATGCTGAATATTTAATATTGGATGAGCCAACATCAGGACTAGATGCAATACTAAAGAATAAATTATTAAAGATATTTGCAGATGAAGTTTTTGAAAATGGTACAACTATAATAATAAGTTCTCATCATTTAAATGAACTTGAGAGAATTTGTGATGATGTAGCTATTTTAGATAAAGGCGTAGTTACATATGAAAATTCTGTGGAAAATATGAAGAATAAGATAAAAAAGATACAAGTGGCTTTTGATGAGTCTGTTTATGAAGAAGATTTAAAACTTAAGGGAATATTTAAAATTAGTAGAGTTGGGAGAGTATTTAACATAATAACTGATGAATATGACGGGGAATTTATAAAAAGCTTAGAAAAATTCAAACCGTTATTTATTGAAGAAATAGATCTAAGCTTGGAAGATATCTTTATCTATAAAGTTGATAAGGAGGATAATGATGAAAAAATATTTAAATAAAGGATTGTTATATGCATGGTTTAATTCTGCTAAGGCAGCCATCTTTATAGGATTATTAATATGGGGGGCTGTAGCATATGAAATCATAAAGAACAATTTAAATGATGTCAGAAATGGACTTGCAAACAATTTTGATAACTACTATTATACGAATGTTTGGCACGAATATTTCATGCTAGCAATTATATTTGTAGCTATATATTTTATAGCAAAGGGAATTAATAAGAGAAATACTGAAATGTTCTTATGCAGTGGACCATACACAAAAAAGCAGATTAGATATAATGAATTCATATGTCTTTTGATTACATTAATACTTTTTGTAATAACGTATGTTTATATAGCAATAGTATCATATTTCGGTAATGCTGAATTTATATCAGTTGTTGAGGGATATTGGAATATAGTTACTGTAGAAACTTCAAAAATAATTTTACTTGGAATTATTGGTATAATGTTTATGTTAATAATAGATTTGATGTTTTCTAATTCAGTAATAGGATTTATTAGCATGATTTCTGTAATACCTGTATCTATTTCTATAATAATAGCTAAGGTTATTTCCATACTTGAGTATTTTGGAGTTAATAAAGATTATAGTTTGTTAGATAAAATAGAAGGGTTAGATTATAACGTTAAATTAAGAGGTTTTTGTGAGATTGTATTTAATAGAATTAGCGTTAAAGATATAATAATCAGACATTTATGGAGTGAGATGGTAAGTATTTTATTTATCATTATAATTATGATTATTGTTTACAGTGTAGTTCAAAATAAATATAAACTAGAGAATGCTAATAAGATCTTTTCATCACAAAATAACGAAAAGATTTTAGTAACACTAGTATCAACAGCAGTTGGATCATTTGCATCATTATTTTTGACTGAAAGTTTTATTCATAGTTTGCAGCTAAAGAATGGAAGTTCTAGAGCATTAATAGGGTCAGACTTAGTCAAGGGTCTTGGACTAGATATAATATGCATATTTTTAATTGGATTTATAGCCTACAAGGTAATGAAAAGAATATTAAAAAATATAGTTTAGGCGATAAAAATAATTTTTGATAAACAAAATATTTATAGATTTTAGTTTAGTGAGAACCATATGCAGTAAGTATACTTGTAGATGGTTCTCATATTTTATTTAAATCATAAAGAACAAAAAATATATGTATCGAATAGAATATATTAACAAAAGAATAGGAGATGATCAACATGTCTAAACATTCTAATGATTGTTGCTGCTGTAAATGTAATTCTTGTTGCTCTTGCAAACCTAGTTGCTGTAACGTTTGCGGATGCGGCGGCGGCTGCGGAGGATACGGTGGTTACGGTGGATATGGCGGCGGCTTCGGAGGCTACGGCGGCTTTGGAGGCGGATGTGGCTTTGGTGGCTGCGGAAGCTGGCTTTGGATTTTATTAATTTTATTCCTTGGTGGCGGAGCAGGTTGCGGAGGATTTCTCTGGTAATTTGATTAATCATAAGGAGTACAATTTAAAAGTAGCCTTATAATTAGATGATAGAAACGCTGGTGACAGCGTTTCTATTATTTTATATTCAAATAAAAATAATTAGAAAGTTGTATTATATAAGTGAAAAAGATATAATCTAAAATGTAAAAGTATAAATGTATTTATATGCTAAATGGAGTGATTTAAATTATGGAAGAAAGATTGCAGAAATATCTCGCAAATTGTGGAGTGGCTTCAAGAAGAAAATGTGAGGAATTAATAATTTCAGGTAAAGTTAAAGTAAATGGGGTTATAGTTAATGAAGTAGGAATAAAAATAGATCCATTAAAAGATATGATAGAATATAATGGAAAGGAAATAAAAAAGAAAGAAGATAAAGTTTATATAATGCTTAATAAGCCTGAGGGGTATATTAGCTCGGTTAAAGACGAAAAAGGCAGAGCTACTATTTTGGATATAGTTAAGGTGAATGAGAGAATCTATCCAATTGGAAGATTAGATTATGATAGCTCGGGATTATTGTTATTAACAAATGATGGAGAAATTTATAATAAAATAATTCATCCAAGGGTAGAAATAATAAAAAGGTATGTGGCAGTAGTTAAGGGCGAGGTAACTGATAAAGATAAGATGAAGTTTGAAATAGGTATAGATATTGGAGGATATATTACTGCTCCAGCTGAGCTTAAAGTTATCAGTTATGATAAAGGTGTTTCGACTATTGAGATTGGTATTCATGAGGGAAAGAATAGACAAATAAGAAAAATGTGTGCTGCTATACACCATGATGTATTATCTTTAAAAAGAATATCTATAGGAGAAATAAAACTAGGATATTTAAAAAGAGGGGAATATAGAAAGTTAAACAAAGAAGAACTAGATTATATCAATAGTTTATAGATAATAATTAAATTATAAAGAACAGATGAAAGAAAGTTGATCATACATCATTAATAAATTAAAGCAAGATATTGATTTTAATAATATAATGCGTAATGAAAGTAGCTTGATAAAATATTGCAAATTTTTAATATGCGCTGTGAAAAACAAGTTATTTGTTGAATATTTAGAAATAAGATGATAGAATTAAGATAATATTATTCAATGTTGTAACAGGAAGGCAAAAGATGGATGAAGTAAATAACGAAAATAGTAAAGATTTAATGAGATTAATTCAGGGGAAATTTATAAGGTTAAGTAAAGGTCAAAAATTAATAGCTGAGTACATATTAAAAAATTATGATAAAGCAGCATTTATGACGGCAGCCAAACTAGGAATATCTGTTGGAGTTTCTGAATCAACAGTTGTAAGATTTGCGATTGAGCTTGGCTTTTCAGGATATCCTAAATTGCAAAAAGCACTACAAGAACTTATAAAGAATAAGCTAACAACTGTACAGAGATTAGAGCTTAGAAATGATTATTTTTCTGATGGAGATGCATTAAAAGGTGTACTAAAAGCTGATATGGAAAACATACGTGCAACTCTTGAAAAAATTAATCAAAATACGTTTGAAGATGTAGTAAAGGGGATTTTTGAGGCAAATAGAATATACATAATTGGTCTTAGAAGTTCTACTGCTCTTGCGGAGTTTTTAGGGTTTTATCTAAATATAATACTGCAAAATGTTAAAATTGTAAGTTATGGAATTTCAGATGTATTTGAACAAATGATAAATGTAGGAGATGGAGATTTAGTTATAGGAATTGGTTTTCCTAGATATGCTGCTAAAACTATTGATGCATTAGAATTTTCACAAGATAGAGGAGCCAAAGTGGTTGCGCTCACGGATAGTTTACTATCACCTCTTGCGTCTAAAGCTGATCACACATTAATTGCACAAAGTAATATGGCATCATTTGTAGATTCTTTAGTTGCACCTATGTCAGTAATAAATGCACTAATTATTGCAGTAGGAATGCGAGAGAAGGAAAACATATCTGATATTTTTGGTAATTTAGAACAAATATGGCAGACATATAATGTTTATTCTTATAATAATAGAAATGTTGCAGATGACTAAAATTCTAGTAAATAGAGCTGTTCTCAGAATGATTATGAGGGCAGCTTGTTTTTATTAAATAAAGATAAATTTATTTTAATGAGAATGATAAGTTTAGAGGTGAAATATTGAATAAAAATATAGAGATGCCTAAAAATGTTACATTAATCATTGATAGGTTATTAGAAAATGGATATGAGGCTTATATGGTTGGAGGATGTGTTAGAGATTGTATTCTAGGAAAAGAACCTAAAGACTGGGATATAACAACTAATGCTAAGCCACTAGAAGTAGTGGAATTATTTGATAAAGTTATATTAACTGGATTAAAGCATGGAACAGTTACAGTAATGCTAAATAAAGAGAGTTATGAAATTACAACTTATAGGTCAGATGGTGAATATGAAGATAATAGACATCCTAAAGAAGTTAAGTTTGTGAGTTCTTTAAAGGAAGATTTGGCGAGAAGAGATTTTACAATTAATTCAATGGCATATAATGATATAAGTGGATTAGTAGATTATTTTAATGGGGTAGAGGATTTAGGTAAAAAGATAATAAGAACTGTAGGTGACCCTAGAAAAAGATTTGATGAGGATGCCCTAAGAATGCTTAGGGCAATTAGGTTTTCTGCCCAACTAGATTTTACTATTGATAGGTTAACACTAAATTCAATAAAAGAACTTAAAGATAATATAAGAAATATATCAAAAGAGAGAGTTAGAGAAGAGTTTAATAAGATATTACTTAATAATCCAAGAAAAATAGAAATATTGAGGGAATGTGGAATTTTAGAATACATAGTTCCGGGAATAAGCAAAATCTATAATTTTAATAAAAACAATTCTTGCCATTCACATGATTTATATAATCATACCATTATAGCAACTGAAACTGTAGAATCCCAAATATATTTGAGATTGAGTATGCTATTTCACGATTTTGGAAAAGCTTGCACAATAAGAACTCATGAAAATGACAATTTGCATTACAGTTCTTATTCAAAAGAATCCTCAAGAATAGCCAATGAAATATTGAAATATTTGAAATATGACAATAATATAATTAATAAAGTTACACTTCTTATACAGTATCATGATTATAGAATTGATAATAAAGTATCTATAAAAAAACTACTGAGAGAAATAGGTATAGATCTTTTTAAAGATCTAATTAAAATTCAGCGAGCGGATATACTTACTCAGGATTCTAAATACTCTGAAAAGCATTTAATAAATTTAGATGAGGCCGAAAATATTCTTAATGAGATAATTGATAACGATGAATGTTTTAATTTAAAGAATTTGAAAATAAATGGTGGAGATTTATTGTCTTTAGGATTTAACAAAGGAAAAGAAATTGGTGAAATGCTAAATTATTTGTTGGATATTGTAATTGAAAATCCTAAATTAAATGAGAAACGGGAACTAGTTAAATTAGTTATGAAACGATGGAGATAAAATTTATTAATATAGAATATGTTAATAATCAAAAGGTATAGATTCAAATTAAGCGCTGCTCATTTTGAATTTATACCTTTTATTTTAGGTCTTTTAATTTGTATATATAAATATTTAAGTTTTTATTTGATTATATCTATATAATAAATTTAATTAATGACAGAATATTTGTGTGATTGTATTTTGTAGAAAAATTGGATATAATTATAGTAAAAATTGAGAAAATTTTTACATTTAGGAAAAAATTAAGGGTGGGGATAAGATTATGAGAGAGTTAATGTTTTCAAACGTACAAGAAGCGTCAAATTTTATAAATAATAATTCTAATATGGGATTTGTTATATTTTCAAATGTAGAAAATGTTACAGAATTATCAACATTAGTATCTTCAAATGTTATACTTTGTTCTACGTCTGGAGAGTATGGAAGAAATGGTTATGAAGATGGAGTTATTTCTGGATTTCAATATGATGTTTGTGATGGTGAAGTTGTAGAGATACTTTATCCACCAATAAAAAGTGTGAATAATTTAAAAGGGGCTTATGAAAAGATTAAAAATAATAAGAATGCTTTTTCACTTTTATTATGTGATGGTCTAACCGGAATGGAAGAAAGTATTATAGGTACCCTCTATTTTGTAGATGATAATTTTAAAGTCATAGGTGGAAGTGCTGGAGATAATCTTAAGTTTAAAGAAACATTCATATTTATAGGTACAAAGCGTGTTCATAGTGTAATGATTTTCTTTAATACAAAAAAAAGAACTACTATAATAAAAGAAAATATATACATACCAATGGGACAAAGACTATTAGTAACTGAAGCAGACCCTATAAGTAGGACGATAAAGACATTTAATAAAGTTCCAGCTAGCACTGAATATGCAAGAGTTTTAAATGTAAAAGAAAGTGATCTTCCTAATTATTTTATGAATAATCCTCTAGGAAAAATGTATGAAAATGAAATTTTTATATCTTCTCCTATGAAAGTAAATTCAGACAAATCAATTACATTTTATTGTCAGGTTATGTCAAATACCTTTGTTGAGGTTCTAAAACCGGTTGATCCAATAAGCCAAATAAGAAATACAGTTGAGAAGATTGGATTTAAACCTAGTTTTATGTTGTCAATAAACTGTATATTAAGAAGCTTGAAGTTTCAAGAAGATAATATTTGGAAAGCAATAGATAAAGAACTACTTTCATTCTGCCCTAATACTGCTGGATTTGTAAGCTATGGAGAGCAATTTTATAAAAAACATGTAAATCAAACTATGGTAATATTAGCAGTTGAATAAAGGGGGAATATTAATATGTTTAAATTTAAAAGTAAAGAAATAAGCACTATACAAAGTCAAAATGAAGTTAACCGTAATGAGAAAGAAGAATGCTTCCTATATGTGAATGAAGTTATGGAGTTAACATCTATAATAGAAAATAATATAAAAACAGTTATTAATGAAGAAGGAAATATGACGTATGGTCTTGATAAACTTCTTAAAGGAACTGAATATACGACTAAACAAACAGAAAATGTTAATGACTATTTACAAGTCTTATCTAACAATAGTGATAAGACAGAAAATCTTGTTCAGGATGTTTTTCTTAGTCTTGATAATTCTCAAAAAGAAATAGATAATGCAAGAAATGATTTTAATGAATTAATCAATCAGGTGGGCACAGTTTCTAAGGTTTTTGATGAATTTATCAGTTTAATTTCAGAGATACAGAATCAGTATAACAGTATTCAAGGGTTTGCTAATATTATAAATGGAATTGCCCAGCAAACAAATTTATTATCATTGAATGCAGCTATTGAGGCAGCTAGAGTTGGTGAAGCTGGAAAAGGGTTTACTGTTGTAGCTAATGAAATAAAAAAACTTTCTGTTGATACTCAGAAAAATGCTAAAGATATTATGAATTCTTTAGATGATTTGACAAAATCAATGGAGCAATTATCTAGTAAATCTAACGAAGGAACTGAAGTTATAAATAAAACAACTAACATTATAGAAGGGTCTTCTTCTATACTAGATAAAATAGTAGATGCTGAATCGGAAGTATATAAACATGTACAAGGGGTTCAGGACTCTCAAAAGAATAATTTACATGGAATAAAGGAGATATCAGTAAATTTAACTAATTTAGTTGAGAAATCAAGAACTGAAAATCAGCAATTACAAAACCTAGTATATAGCATACAGAAAAAAGGTGATTGTTATCTAGACATACTTAATTATATAAACCAAATTAAAATCCTTAAAAAGGGATAAATGCTGTATAAAATATTTTTACATAGTGAGTAAACTAACGAGTATAAAGCAATAAAAGATGAGTTTAGTAGAACTCATCTTTTATTATTTTAAATACATATAAATGATTTTATAAGGGTTAAAATATTCAAAGATTAGTGATATAATTGTTCTGTTAGAAAATTGTGGTACAATATCATTATCAGTGGTAAAGATTAGATAATGCTTAAGACTTTAATATTAAGGAGAAAACATAATGGAGAATGTTATTAATTATATGGAAATATGGGTTAAGGAGTATATGGAAATCTTGTTAGCCAAAACAGATGGATGTAAATGCGATAAATGTAAAAGGGACATCTTCACACTTTCTCTTAACAATTTAAAACCTTACTATGTGGCAACACCTTTAGGAAAGATAATGGCCAAAATAGAAAGTACTAAACAACAAGTTGAAACTGATATAATAGTACAAGTTACAACAGCGATAAATAAGGTTAGTAATAACCCTAATCATGATAGATAAACGTTTCAGGAAAATATTACTACTGATATTCAGAAGACCATAAAATATCGTTTAGAAGAACAACTTTATTTTATGGTTTTGGTGGTTCTACCAGTTTCCACTAGAGCCACCACCACCAGAAGAACCACCGCCGAAGCCACCAAAACCTCCGCCAGATGATCCACCTCTGGGACCATGGCCTCTAAAAATATTATTCCAGAAAATAATCTGAAGTAATGAAAAAGAAATCCTACCTCTATTAAAGATAATATCTAGCAATAGCAGGCCTAGCATTATACTTCCAAACACTTTAGTTCCTGTATTAGACTTAATAGTATTTGTATTTTTTTCCGAGATGTTTAGTGATTTATCTAGAGTAACATTATATTCTTTTGCTATATGATCGCAGAAAGTACTATAAGAATTAAGTAATCCTTCACCATATTTTCCTTCTATAAAACTAGGTTTGGCAACTGATTCCATAATTCTGCTGCTTAAAACGTCTGGAATAGCACCTTCAAGTCCACGGCCAACTTCAACTCTCCACGCCCTATCATTTAGTGCTAAAAGAATCAATAAGCCGTTATCTTTACCTTTTTCTCCGATGCCCCATGACCTAAAAAGAGTATTAGCATAATCTTCAATAGGTACATTATTAGTTGAATTTATAATAACTACAACAGCTTGCGCGCCAGTTTTGTCTTCTAATTCCTTTCCTATAGAGAGTAAACCATTCATCTCAGTCTCGCTAATTATATGTACATAATCATTTAAATATTTGTAAGATGTAGGAGAAGGAAATTTAATTTCAGCGCTTGCTGAAAGGAGGAAAATTGAAGAAACAACTAAAAGAAGAAAGCTTAATAATGAATTTAAAGATTTATGTATTAATTTTTCTATCATTTTGCAAAATCTACTGAAGGAACCTCTTTTGAACCTTCGCTAGCTTTATAGAGTGGTTTTTCTTGGAAACCAAATAATGAAGATACTATATTACTTGGAAAACTTCTTCTTTTAGTATTATAATTTGTTACAGCAGTATTATAATCTTGCCTCGCTATTGCAATTCTATTTTCTGTTCCTTCCAACTGGACTGATAGATCTCTGAAATTCTGATTAGACTTTAGTTCAGGATAATTTTCCACTATAGCCAATAATCTTGAAAGAGAACCAGAAAGTTGATTGTCAGCATCTGCTTGTTCCTGTATATTTGTTGCCCCAGATAACCTGCTTCTTGAATTGGCGATATCAGTAAATATGGATTTCTCTTGTGTAGCATAACCTTTAACTGTATTAACCAAATTAGGAATTAAATCTGATCTTCTTTGCAATTGAGTGTCAATATTTGAAGATGCAGAATTGGCAGTCTGTTCTAAAGAAACTAGATTATTATAACTACTTATAGGAATACCTACGACTATCAAGATTATTACCACAATTATTGCTATTTTTGTACTTTTTCGCATTAAAAAGCCTCCCTTCTAAATTAATTATATTATGTGCAGAAATATAAATTTTATATAGTAAACTAACCATATAACAAAATTTCAACTAATAATTCAAAATTACAGGTAGCTTTGGATTATTAGTTGAAATTTTGAATTAAATAAGGAGAATGCTTATGATTCTAAAATTTAAGTATCATAACGATAAACGAATTTATTTTAATTAACGAATCATTATGAAGTTTAAGGATATGGTGAAATAATTATGCTAATATGTTAAAATATAATAAATTTATAATTAGGAGATTAAAAATGGTCTATGTTTTAGAGAATGACGTATTACAAAGTGATAAAATTGAAAATATAATAACAAATAATAATAAATTATTTGTTGCTGTCATCAAATTTGATGAACTTAAATCAGTTTCGGATATCCTCAATATAAACGAAAAATTATTATATGATTGTATAAATGGAAGAACATCTAAATTTGAAAGTTATGAAGGTCTAGATTACATATCTTTAAAGATTCCTTTAATTAATAATGTATTAAAACAATCAAAAAAAGTAAGTATGTTTCTTCAGAAAAACGTACTCGTATTTATAAGTGATGGAAATGATATTATAGAAGAGGTAATTTCTAAGAGTAAAACGGGTGAGATTAAAGGCTTGAATCTTAGTAAGCTTTTATATACATTTTTTGATAAACTTACATTTGAGGACACTTATCATATTGAAGAACTTGAATATGAAATTGCAGCACTTGAAGAAGGCTTAATAACTTCAAAGAATGATAATTACTTAAAGAAGATTATTATGTTGAGAAAGAAATTATTAAAATTAAAGAGGTATTATGAAAGATTATTAAATATTGCAGAATCTATAGAAGAAAATGATAATGGATTAATTGATAAAAAAATAATAAGATACTTTAGAATGTTCACTAATCGTATTAATAGACTATATCAGAATGTGAATAATCTTAGAGATTATGTTACCCAAGTAAGGGAAGCATATCAAGCTCAAGTTGACATAAATCAAAATCAATTAATGAAGTTATTCACAGTGGTCACGACTATATTTTTGCCACTTACTCTTATAGTAGGATGGTATGGAATGAATTTTAATATGCCGGAATATGGCTGGAGTTATGGATATCCATTTGTGATTTCAATAAGTATCAGCGTAGTTGTGTTATGTGGCGTGTGGTTTAAGAAAAATAAGTGGTTATAAAAATAATACCTCATAATTTTATAAATAAGAAATTATGAGGTATTAGCATTAAAATGGAATTAGATTATTTTTTGAATTTTACAAAATAAAGAATGATGCTGCAACTATTAAATATACAGCAAGGAGTTGAACTCCTTCTAACCAATTTGATTCTCCATCGTTGGAAACTCTATTAGCTATTAATACAGCAACTATAAGGCCAATCAGTTCAAATTCATTGAAAACAATACTCATAGGAGTGAATAATAAACTTAAGAATATTAATACTGGTGCTACAAATAATATAATTTGCAAGCTTGAGCCAATAGCTATTTCCAAAGCAACATCCATTTTATTCTTCATTGCCATTACAACAGAAGTACTATGTTCAGCGGCATTTCCTATAATAGGAATTAAAATAATACCAACGAAAAATTCACTAAGTCCTAAGCTTGAAGTTATAGATTCTATTCCACTTACCAAGAATTCACTTTCTATAGCCACTAGAACTGTAGCAATGACTAATATAGAGATTGCTTTTTTTAATGTCCATTTAGCACTACCTTCCTCTTGATTAGAAACTGTATAAATATCTTTGTGAGTGAAGAATGAAAAAATAAGACTTAAAATGTAAATAGAAAGCATTACTATTGCAACTATTATACTTAATCCTTCATACCTAGTATTCAAAAGAGTTGGGTCCACAGTATGGGTGAATAAAGCAGGTACACACAGGCCAACAACAGCAAATAGTAACATACTTGAAGAAACTTCAACAACTTTTTTGTTAAAAGTCTGAGTTTTATGTTTTAACCCTCCAGCAAGCATACTGGCACCAAGTACTAATAATATATTTCCTATTACAGACCCAGCTATAGAAGATTTGACAACATCAAAAAGCCCTTCTTTAAGAGCAAAAAAAGATATTATCAGTTCTGTTGCATTTCCGAAAGTACCATTTAAAAAACCGCCAATCTTAGGGCCTGAGTAGAATGAAATTTCCTCAGTTGCTTCACCCATAAGTCCTGCTAGTGGTACTATAGATAATGCTGCAAGTATAAACATTATTGATGGAGATACATGCATAACAAATTCTGCTATAAAACTTATCGGAATAAAAATAAGCATGTATTTAAGTAATTTCATGAAATATTGCCTCCTTGAATAATTATTATAAATTTAATAATTTTAATTGAAGATTCAAATAATAATTGAGTAAAATTTAGAGTTTAATGAACACATCATAATATTATAAACTATAATTTTACATTATGCTATATTTTTCTAATTAGGAAAATAGTTAAAGATGGTTTTACCTTTGTTTTAGGAATAGGAAATTATTTTATTATTTGCATTTTATGTGGTATATTAATATAAGAAATTAGTGTATATAAATGCAAAGTAATGTTGTATAAAGAAATATATACTATTGCTGCAAATAAATTGCATAATTATTTAAATTAAGGAGGAACTGAAATGTCAGTAAAAATGTTGCATACTTGTATTAGAGTTAAAAATTTAGAGGAATCTTTAAAGTTTTATAGAGATGCATTAGGTCTTATAGAAACTAGAAGAAAAGATTTTCCAGAACATAAATTCACTCTTGTTTATTTATCAAATGAGATGGGTGGATATGAAATTGAACTTACCTATAATTATGGTGTTGAAAAATACGATTTAGGAAATGGATTTAGCCATACTGCAATAGGTGTTGAAAATTTAGAAGAAATGAGAGAAAAACATATAGAGTTAGGATACGAAGTTACACCTTTGAAAGGATTACCAGGAGAAAAACCAGGATATTATTTTGTGACTGATCCAGATGGATATAAAGTGGAAGTTATACGAAGATAATACTCTTATGCTTAAAAAATAAGTGAATTATATTGGATTAAGAGAGATTACGAAAATATAAAAGTAGTCTCTCTTTATATTTTCATAATGTGGAATTGGAGATGTAAAGATATACATTTATATGATATAATTTATTTAGAGATTTAGGATAGAGAAGGTTAGATTTTATGGATAAAAAGAAAAATATTTATATATTAATTGGAGCAGGAATAGTAGTGATTCCATTTATTATTAGTTTAACTGCTTTCTTTTTTTACAATAAGACGCATAAACCAGAAACTAAATTACTGGAGTACTTTAGTTTATTAAATTCAAAGGAATATGAAAAAATGTATGATTTGGCGGATGGTGAAATCATACAAAAGATGTCCAAAGATGATTTTATTACAAGAAACAAAAATATTTATGAAGGTATTGGTGCTAGCAATATTGAAATTCACATAAAAAATGTAAAAAAAGATGGTGATAAAGCTACTGTGGACTATGAAACCAGCATGGATACAATATGTGGAAAATTAGAATTTTTAAATAGTGCAACTATGAGTAGGAAGATTGGAAAAGATTATGCTTTAATGTGGAATTCTCAAACAATATTCCCGGACTTAGCTGATAGTGACAAAATAAGAGTTAAAATAATAGAATCTAAAAGAGGAGACATATTAGATAGAAATGGAGCTAAACTGGCAACAGATTCTTTTTCATCTAACGTTGGAATTGTTCCAGGAAACTTAGGTGAAAACAAAGATAAATCAATTGATGAAATTTCAAAAATATTAGGGATAACTGTTGACTATATAAACAGTCAACTAAATGCATCATATGTTAAGCCCGATATGTTCATTCCAGTGAAGACAATACCATATGGTGATGAGAGAATTCCGAGCCTTCTTAAAATTCCGGGAGTTAAAATTAATGATAAAGATGCAAGAGTTTATCCTTTAGGAGAGCAGGCGGCACATCTAACAGGATATGTACAAACTATAAATGCTGATGAATTGGACAAACACAAAGGCGAGGAGTATACTGAAAATTCTACAATTGGTAAATCAGGACTTGAAAAAACATACGAAGATACATTAAGAGGAATCGATGGGGCTGAAATATATATTCAAAGTATTCAGGGCGAAAAGAAGAAATCAATTATAACAAAAGATGTTAAAAACGGTATGGATTTAAAATTAACAATTGATGGCAATTTACAAAGTTTATTGTATAGTCAGCTTGGTAGTGATAAAGGAACTTCAGTTGCTATGAATCCTAATACAGGAGAGGTTTTAGCGTTGGTTAGCACACCAGCATTTAATCCAAATGATTTTGTTTTGGGTATGTCAGGTGATAAATGGAATAGTTTGAATAATGATCCTAAGAAACCTATGTATAATAGATTTCAAGCAACATTAGTGCCAGGTTCTTCCTTTAAGCCAATTACTGCGGTTATTGGTTTAGATACAAAAAAGATAGATCCTAATGCCAATAAAAATATAACTGGTCTTAGTTGGAAAAAGGATAGCAGTTGGGGAAATTACTCAGTTACAAGAGTAAGCGATTATAAAGGACCGTCAAATCTATTGAATGCACTTGTTTATTCTGATAATATCTACTTTGCTCAGGCTGCGTTGGATATTGGAAAGGATATACTTAAAGATAAGTTAAATAGCTTTGGATTTTTTGATAAAATCCCATTTGAATATCCATTATATAATTCACAATATTCAAGTGATAAGGAGTTTAAATCTGAGGTACAACTAGCGGACAGTGGATATGGTCAAGGTGAAGTTTTGGTAAACCCTGTGCATTTGGCAGCGCTTTATACTATGTTTCAAAATGAAGGAAATATATTAACACCTTATCTTGTGACAAAGGATAATTCAGATAAAAAAGTATGGAAAGCAAATGTTGTGTCAAAAGACTCAGCTAATATAGTACTTCAAGATTTAATACAAGTAGTAGAAAATTCAGGCGGAACAGGTCATGGAGCTTATACTAATGGATTAACTATAGCTGGAAAGACAGGAACGGCTGAGATAAAAGCATCTCAGGATGATAATAATGGTACAGAATTAGGATGGTTCGTTGGGATGACCACTAATAAATCTCCAAACAATCTATTGGTAGTAATGATGATTGAGGATGTTAAAGATAGAGGTAGTAGCCACTATGTAGTTCCTAAGGTAAAGAAAGCTCTGGAAACTGTAAATTAGTAAGTTTAATAATTGAAATTTATATATTAAATGGCTGTAGATTTATACAGCCATTTTTAGTCAAATATATCATAAATATTTATGTTAATTAGCGTGCAGATGAAATTATAGATAGATTATGAAGTTAAAATAAAATTAGGTTAAAACTCACGTTCAAAAATGCTCACTTTTTCATGATCGTGAAAGTCTTCTATTGAGTTTATACCAAGCTTATTCAACACCTCATCAAGTACTTTACTATGAACTGGAACCTTTATGGGGGAATCATAAGCAAATTTATCAGCTGACTCCTTACCTTGTTCTGTAGGAATTATTGCTTTAGGACCACCAACACATCCGCCAACGCATCCCATTCCTTCTAAGAAGTTTGCATCAACATTTCTATTTAGAGCGTTTTCAAGAAGTTCTTTACAATCTTTTACTCCAGAGGCTTTTGCAGCTTTAAAATACTTGTGCTTTTCAGGGAAAAGTTCTTCAACTGTTTCTGATACAGCAATTGAAACGCCACCACTACGGGCGTATAATCTTCCGCCTCTAGAAGCGTACTCAACGGATGGCACTCCATCCAAATTACCAGGCTTTATGTCTAAAGCTCTGAATACTTCGTCAAGTTCCTGAAATGTTAATACAAAATCTACTGCATCGTTTAAATCCTTATCTTTAGCTTCCGCTTTTTTTGCAATACATGGGCCTATAAAAACTACTTTTGCATCGGAATCAAGACTTTTTATCATTCGTGCAGCAGCAACCATAGGTGAAACCGATGGGGATAAATCAGGAACAAGTTCCTTGTAAACTTTTCTAAGCATTCCTATCCAAATAGGGCAGCAACATGAAGTAATCATCAAGTTCTTAGGCCCATTTACATGCTTATCAAACTCAACAGCTTCTTTTATTGTTAATACATCTGCTGCAAAGGCAACTTCGATCATATCAGTAAAACCTATTTTTATAAGGGCAGCCCTGATTTGATCCATAGTAACTTCATCACCAAATTGACCGCTAATAGCAGGAGCAACTGCGGCAAAGACTTTTTCATTGTTCTGTATTAAGTCTAAAACAGGAAGAAAATAAACTTTATCTAATATTAATCCATGCTTACATGAATCGACGCATACACCACAATTTAGGCATTTATCATTATCTATGTAGGTTGATTTTTCATTTTTATCATAAAGAATGGCATCAAAAGGACAAGCAACCTGACAGCTAAATTTACCATCTTCATTTCTAGGACATGATTCATCACAGCCTTTAAGTTTTTCAATTAATCTTGTATTAACTGTATATTCTGTAATTGCTTTTTTTAAATTATATACATAATTATTATCGAACTCCATATCAACGCCACACAACGATCTAATAATTTCAAAAGTTTCTTGTGGAGACTTTTTATGACATACCATAATACGTTTAAGAGTTTCGTCAAAATTACCATTGTAATATGATTTGACTAACTCATCGAATAAATCATTATATTTATTATTCATTAAGACACCTCCAAATTGCAAAAATATCTATTATATATTATTATATATTTATTTGCATATATTAATACTAAAATTCAGCATAAGTTAAATTAAAATAGAGAAAAATAAGAAAATGGAAGGAAAAACAAACAGAGATGTAGAATAAATATTTAAATTACAATTAATAAATTTTATGTTAATCTTGAATTTTACTAATTGTAAACGTATAATTAGAATTGAATTTTGTTCTTATTGGGGAGATGTAGAAATGTTTATTTATATATTAAATATTTTAAATGATGGGGCACGGAAAAATAAAATTAATGAGTTATCAAACAGTGAAATTATTAATGATACAGATTATATCTCGAGGTTAGCAAATATTAAAAGAGGTTCTGATATTAAAAGTTTTAATAGTAAAATAGAAGATATTGTAGCAATTTTGGATAAATATAAATTGAATAGAAATGACAGAATTGAACTTTTAAGTAAGTTTATAGTTTGTAATGACTATAATTGGATAATTGAAAATGCACATGATAATTTTTATATTAAAAAAAAAGAAAAAGTAATCATAGATTCAATATCAATGTTAGAAAATATGTTAATGAAAGCAATGTTTTAGATTCAGAAAGAGATTTGATTGAAATATTAATTTAAAATAAAAAGGAGCACTAAATATAGTGCTCCTTATATTCAATGAAATTAAGCTCTGTTTACTGAACCGAATAATTCCATTTTTTCTTTAACTGTAGCTTTGATAGCTTCGAATCCAGGATTTAATAACTTTCTTGGGTCAAATCCTTTTCCTTCTAAATCTTTTCCAGCTTCAATATATTTTCTAGTAGCTTCTTGGAATGATAATTGGCATTCAGTATTAACATTGATCTTAGCTACTCCAAGAGATATAGCTTTCTTTATCATATCTTCAGGGATTCCAGTACCACCATGTAATACTAATGGCATTGAAGTTCCTACAGCTTCTTCAATTTTAGCTAATGCATCAAAATCTAATCCAGCCCAGTTTGCAGGGTATTTTCCATGAATGTTTCCAATACCAGCAGCTAACATAGTAACTCCTAATTCAGCGATTTGTTTACATTCATTTGGATCAGCAACTTCACCTTTACCTACAACTCCGTCTTCTTCTCCACCAATTGAACCAACTTCTGCTTCTAAAGAAAGTCCTTTTTCATTAGTTATAGCAACTAATTCTTTAGTTTTTTCAATATTTTCAGCTATTGGATAGTGAGATCCATCGAACATGATTGATGAAAATCCAGCTTCGATACATTTTTTTGCACCTTCATAGCTACCGTGATCTAAATGTAAAGCAACTGGTACAGTGATGTTTAATTCTTCTATCATTGCTTTAACCATTGCAGATACAGTCTTATATCCTGTCATATATTTTCCAGCACCTTCAGATACACCTAAGATAACTGGTGAATTATTTTCTTGTGCAGTTAATAATATAGCTTTAGTCCATTCTAAGTTGTTGATGTTGAATTGACCAACTGCGTATTTTCCTTGTCTAGCTTTGTTTAACATTTCTTTAGCTGATGTTAACATTTTACGACCTCCGTATACTTGTATATTTATTATAATAACTATAATAGCTTAAGAAAACTGATTTATGTACTTTACACATCAGTTTTTCCTTTTTCAAACTTATTATACTCTAAAATTAGCTATATGAAAACAATAAATTGAAAAATCTGCTTCTTTTAATAAGTCATATGTATCTTTATACGAAATTTACATAATATATATTTAGATAATAAAGAACTTATTTTATGAAAGAGTGGTAATATGTAGGATTATGTATAAGAAAAAGATTTTTAAGGGAAAAATTGAAACATTCTAAAAATGATTAAGATGTTAAAATTTTATTACATGTGAGGAGGTCATTTTTTGTTTAACATAGGAGATAGAGTTGTATACCCAAGTCAAGGAATAGGAATAATTGATGTTATAGAAGAAAAAGAACTCAATGGTGAAAAAATAAAATGCTATATAATACACTTAATTAATAATACTATGAAGTTAACTTTGCCTATTAGTACAGCAAATACATCTAATATGAGGTTAATAAGTGATATTAAAACTTTGGAGAATAGCTTAAAACATGTAGATAGATTTGTGGCGGAGGCAGAGAAGTTTTCTAAAATTAATTATAAAGAAAGAAGAAGCGTGAGCAAAATAAAAATAAAATCAGGTACATTTGATGAATTTCTTGAATTAATCTTTGATCTAACACAATTAAAAAAATGGCATAGTTTAAATTCAAGTGAAAAACAAATGTTAAATTATATAAAGAAAATTGTTATAGAGGAGATAGCTCAAGCTAAAGGATTAACAAGCAATGAAGCTTCTGAGTTATTAGATCTTTCAATCAATTTAAATAAGTTAAGTTAAAAGGTTTGCTATTTTACTGAAGTATGTTATAATAGTTATTGTAAATAAAAGGTTTTTTATAGATATGTAAATTTCTCCTTTAGAGAATTATATGAATCAATATATTAATCTTTAGTTAAAGGAGGAACTTTATATGACAGATAAGACTTTAGTATGCAGAGATTGTGGAGAAGAATTTGTTTTCACTGTGGGAGAACAAGAATTCTACCAAGAAAAAGGATTTACTAATGAACCTACAAGATGTATATCTTGCAGAAGAATTAAAAAGGAACAAAATAATAGAAGATAATATTATTTTATTAAGAGTTGTAAGATTTTCTTACAACTCTTTTTTGATATATAAAGGTATAAAAGAGTAAATATTGAAATCTAATTATGTTAATTGAGTAAGTAGTATAAGGTAGGAAAATAAATTACCGCGAAGTGTGTGTGGTTAAGTCACATTTATTTTATAGGAGTCTATATGATTATTTTATATAGCATTGACTGAAATTTTTAATCATTGTGATAAAGTCACAGAAGATATCAACCATTTTAGCTAAACTTAAATTAAAGAAATGCATTGCATTTATAAAAGGAGAGAGCTATTATGGATAGAAAAATTATTATTATTGGTGGAGTTGCTGGAGGTGCCTCAACAGCAGCTAGACTTAGAAGGTTAGATGAAAATGCTGAAATTATTATGATAGAAAAAGGTGAATATATATCTTTTGCTAATTGTGGACTTCCATATTATATAGGAGAGACCATTGATGAAAGAGGGAAACTAATAGTTCAAACTGTAGAGGAAATGAGTAGTAAGTTTAATTTAGATATAAGAAATTTAAATGAAGCTATTAGCATAGATAAGGAAAACAAAAAAGTTAGAGTAAGAAATATTAGAACAAAGGAAGAGTATGATGAAACTTATGATATTTTAGTTTTATCTCCAGGAGCAGCACCAATCAGACCTAAAATACCTGGAATAGAGGAATGTAGTAGTTTATTCACTCTTAGAAATATACCAGATACAGATAGAATTAAAGCTTATGTGGATAATAATAAACCAAAACATGCAACAGTAATAGGTGGAGGATTTATAGGCTTAGAGATGGTAGAAAATCTTCATGCTAGGGGAATAGATGTTACACTTATAGAAGCAAGTGATCAGGTTATGGCTCCTCTTGATATAGAAATGGCAAGTATATTACATGAACATTTAATAGATAAAAATGTTGAACTAATATTAAAAAATGGAGTGTCTGAATTTAAAGACAATGGAAAAAAAATTATACTTGATAGCGGAAAAGAAATAAAAACGGATATGATAATATTATCAATTGGAGTTAGGCCAGAAACAGCAATTGCAAGGCAAGCTAATCTTAAATTAAATGAAAGAGGCGCTATTATAGTTGATAAATTTATGAAAACTTCAGATTCAAGCATCTATGCATTGGGAGATGCAGTAGAAGTCATAGACTTTGTAAATAAAAAACCAACAATGATTCCTTTAGCTTGGCCTGCAAACAGACAAGGTAGGATAGTAGCCGATAATATATGTGGAAAAAACGTTGAATATAAAGGTACTCTTGGATCATCTGTTGCAAAGATATTTGATTATACGGTAGCTACAACAGGCAATAATGAAAAGATATTAAAAAGGTTAGGTATAGAATATGAAACAATACATATACACCCAGGTTCTCATGCTGGATATTACCCAGGATCTTTTCCTATATCCTTAAAGATGTTGTTCGATCCAAAGTCAGGGAAAATATTTGGAGCACAAGGTGTGGGAATTGATGGCGTTGAGAAACGTATAGATGTTTTAGCAACAGCTATTAAAGGGAATCTTACAGTTTTTGATTTGCAAGATATTGAGCCGTGTTATGCACCTCCATACAATTCTGCAAAAGATCCAGTTAATATGCTTGGATATTATGCATCAAATATTGTGGAAGGAATAACGAAAACAATTCAATGGGATGAAATTGATAGCTTAGATAAAGAAAAATCAGCAATTATAGATATAAGAGAAGAATTTGAATTAGTTACAGGTACTTTAAAAAATTCTATTCATATTCCTCTAGAAAAATTAAGAGATAGATTAAATGAAATCCCAAGAAACAAGGATATATATGTTACATGCCAAGTCGGTCTAAGAGGATATATTGCTTGCAGAATACTTGAACAAAATGGAATAAAATGTACAAATATAGATGGAGGAATGAAAACATATCTATATGTAAAGAGAGCTAAAGAAATGATTAGAAATCAGTTTGAAAAGAGTGAGAGAATTAATAATGAGGTAGCCGCAATGAGGGAAGAAAATATAGATTTAGGCAAAGTAAATGCTGATATTAAGCTGAATGCATGTGGCCTTCAATGTCCAGGACCAATAAAAAGAGTGTTTGAAGAAGTTAAGAAAATGGAAAGTGGAAGTGTTTTAGAAGTTAAAGCAAGTGACCCTGGATTTAGTAAGGATATAAAATCATGGTGCGACTCAACAGGAAATACATTACTAAAATCAGAATTTGATAATAAAGGAAAAGCATTTGTAGCGTATATTCAAAAGGGAAGAGAATTAAAATCAGTAGAAAAAACACTATCTCCGAAAACTGCTGAAAAAAATGGAGCTACATTAGTAGTATTTAGTGGGGATCTAGATAAAGCAATAGCTTCGTTTATTATAGCTACAGGAGCGGCATCTATGGGAAAAGAAGTTACTATGTTCTTTACTTTTTGGGGATTAAATATATTAAAAAGCCAAGATAAGCCTAGTGTAACTAAAGATATTATGGAAAAAATGTTTGATACTATGCTCCCAGCACATGCTGGTAAATTACCATTATCACAAATGAACATGATGGGTATGGGGCCTGTTATGATAAAGAAGATAATGAAAAAGCATAATGTTGATAGCTTAGAAACATTAATAAAAAATGCTATAGATATGGGGGTTAAAGTGGTAGCGTGTTCTATGAGCATGGAGTTAATGGGTATTAAAAAAGAAGAATTTATTGATGGGGTTGAAATTGGTGGAGTTGCTTCATATTTAGGATCAACAGAAGGTTCTGGACTAAATTTATTTATTTAATTAATAATTGTTTGTAATATAAATAATTTATAGACTTGGTGATTAATAATTTCATCAAGTCTATTTTTTATTGTTTGTTTTTACAATGATTGGTGATAATATAAAATTATAGAAGACAAGTATTGGAATTAAAATATATAATTAAAATGGGATATATTTTAATTTGAAAATATTATAATCCAGGTAAAACAATTTAATAAACGTTTATATAAAGATATTAATATGAAAGCGAGGAATTCTATGAGAGATTTAGAAAAGGGCTCAAATTTAAAGACAAAAAAGAAAAATACGAGTATGATACTAGCTGCGTTCATGATTTTCATTTTGCCAATAATATTGGTATTTATAGGGGCTTTTATAGGTGGAATAATAGGTGAAAATATGCTAGTGGCTTCTAATAGAACTTTTCAAATCGTAGGTGGAGTAATTGGCTTTTTGTTATCAGCTATAATAGTCAAAGCGTTTGATAAACATTCAAAAGCAGATGAAAAGGCTGAGAAGATTTATTGGGATGATTTATAAATAACTGATAGAGATAATGAGGAATTGCTAAATAAAAAATATTTGTTGACAATTGTTTAATATATAGTAACTAAGCA
Source organism: Clostridium beijerinckii (assembly GCF_036699995.1). Taxonomy (NCBI): domain Bacteria; kingdom Bacillati; phylum Bacillota; class Clostridia; order Eubacteriales; family Clostridiaceae; genus Clostridium; species Clostridium beijerinckii. Next base: position 2,113,367 of record NZ_CP144906.1, read on the forward strand.
TATATTTCCTACATAATTTATAAGTACAAGAACTTTTATAGGAGAAATATATGATTAACTTAGTATTAACACCGCTTCACTATATTTATCTTATTTTTATAATTATAATTATATTGGCTATGGTGAAGAAGAAAGATATCTCTCTTTTATGTATACTAGGCATTTTTATTCTGGGATTGGCTGGAACAGAATCAATTTATAAATCTGTAATGGGAGTATTTAATAGTTTTGTTTATGCAGCAAAGGAATTGATGCCAACAATTTTTATAATATCAATAATAACAGCAATGAGTAATACATTAATGGACTCTGGAATAAATGATGAGATGGTGTCTCCTTTTAGAAAAGTGATTAAAAATTATTGGATTGCTTATTGGGTAATTGGAATTTTTATGATGGTTTTATCGTGGTTTTTCTGGCCATCTCCAGCAGTTGCACTTATAGGGGCATTGTTTCTACCTATTGCTAAGAAAGCTGGACTTCCAGCTATGGGAGTAGCTATTTCAATGAATTTATTTGGACATGGTATAGCTTTATCAAGCGATTATATAATTCAGGCAGCACCAAAACTTACTGCTGATGCAGCAAGTATACCGGTTTCTGAGGTTATATCTGCAAGTATTCCACTTGAACTAACAATGGGAATAGTTACAACTGTTGCTGCATTTTATTTCCTTAGAAGGGAGATTAAATCAGGAGAGCTGCCTAGTCAATACGAGGAAATAGAAGATTCAACATCAATTTCAAGATCTTCAATGCTTATTTCTTCAAAAAAAGTAAGAAGGTTTTTAGCATTATTAATTCTAGTATTGTTTGCATTAGATATTTTTATAATGTATATTGCTAAATTACAAGGTGGTGATGCAACAGCGCTTATTGGAGGTACTGCCATATTTATCCTGAGTTTAATTTCGATACTAGCTTATAAAGAAAAATCCCTAGATAAAATTACTGATAATCTTGTTAAAGGGCTTCAGTTTGGTTTTAAAATATTTGGAGTCGTTATACCAATAGCTGCATTTTTTTATTTAGGTGACTCGGCGTTTACAGATATATTTGGAAAGATACTTCCAGAAGGCTCAAACGGCATAGTTAATGACTTAGGTGTTGCGCTTGCAAATAACGTTCCAATAAACTCAACTATTTCTGCTGGTACACTTACAGTGGTTGGTGCAATTACAGGATTAGATGGGTCAGGCTTTTCAGGAATATCTTTGGTAGGATCCATTTCCAAAATATTCTCAACTGCTTTGGGAGGTGGCGTTGCAACGTTGACAGCCTTAGGACAAATTGCAGGAATATGGGTAGGTGGAGGAACCGTGATCCCATGGGCAATAATACCAGTAGCAGCTATTTGCGGTGTGGATGCATTTGAATTAGCCAAAAAAAATCTCAAACCCGTTGTTATAGGATTAATCATTACAACAATAGTAGCAATAATTATTATTTAACAAGTAAAATAAGGCTAAATTAAATAACTACATCATTATTAAAATAGAAGATTCCGATTAAAAGACTCCACTAATTTGTGATTTAGGGAGTCTTATTTTTTTCATATATATTGAAAAATAATTCTTCATTAAATTTCTAAAAACATTGCAAGAATTCTAGCCGTAATTGTGAATTATGAAATGTGCATTGTAAATTTAAACATAATATATAATAAAAGATGCAATGTGAAATATAAATGAACCCATACAATTGCTAGAGAACTCCTATAGTGTTATAATAATCACAACATTTTCCTATGAAGATAGAATAATACAATAAGGGGGACTATTATATGGAAAATAAGAATTCAAGAATTGTAAAAGTAATTCAGACGGGTGTCCTTGCAGCATTATGCTTTGTATCATTTACTTTTCTTTCAATAAAAATACCTGTAGGTGAAGATGCGGTTTCACTGCACATTGGGAATGCGTTTTGTGTATTAGCAGCATTACTTCTAGGAGGCTGGTATGGTGGATTATCAGGGGCTATAGGTATGACAATATCAGATCTATTAGATCCAACATATGCAATCGGAGCACCTAAAACTTTCATTTTAAAGTTATGCATTGGTTTGATAACTGGTTTAATTGCTCATAAATATGCAAAAATAGATGAAAGTAGCGATAAAAAGTATATAGCTAAATGGACCATTATTGCTGCAATTGGAGGATTAGCTTTTAATGTTGTTTTTGATCCTATAGCTGGATATTTTTATAAACAATATATTCTTGGGCAGCCACAGCAAATGGCAGCAGCCTTGGCAAAAATAAGTGTATTTGCAACCTTTGTTAATGCCATAGTATCAGTAATATTAGTAAGTATTATTTATAATGCTATAAGACCCGTTTTATCAAAGTCTGGATTATTATTGCCAGTTGGAGAAAGAAAATCTATAGTAAAATAATAACTTTATTTTTTTATGTAATAAACCATCAAAATCAAAATTTCTGATTTTGGTGGTTTTTACTAATTTAAAATACAATAAATTTTAATTTTTATAAGACCATATTATCATATAGATGAGAGTTTTATTCTTTGTGATTAGGTTAATGTTCGTGTTTGTAAGAAAAAAAAGAAGAAAAAAATAATTTGTTATTGATTTTTATTAATATATGAGCTAAAATTACCTAGTAATAAGAACTATTTTTGAAAAAAAGTTAATAATATTCACTTATATAAATCTGATAATAAGGGTCGGATGTTTCTACCAAGCTACCGTAAATTGCTATAGGACTATAAGTGTCTACTTAAAAATTATATTTAATGTCAAGGAGAGATAAGAATGAATTATGATGTAATAATAGTAGGTGCTGGTCCAGCAGGAATATTTACTGCATATGAACTAAAGAAACAAAAACCTCAATCTAAAATCCTTTTAGTTGAATCAGGGAAGAGCATTGACAAGAGACATTGTCCAAAAGATAAAACTAAAAAGTGTGTGTCATGCAAACCTTATTGTCATATTACTACTGGATTTTCTGGCGCAGGAGCGTTTTCAGATGGAAAGCTATCTTTAAGCTATGAAGTGGGTGGAGATCTACCTGAACTTGCAGGTGCTGATTTAATACAAGAATACATAGACTATACAGATTCAATTTATTTGGACTTTGGAGCAGATACTAAAGTTGAAGGTGTAGGAAATAATGAAGCAGTTAAAGAAATAAGAAGAAAAGCAATACAAGGTGGATTAAAATTAGTAGATTGTCCAATAAGACATTTAGGAACTGAAAAAGCTCAAGAGATATATTTGAAGATTCAAAAACATCTATTAAATGATGGCGTTGAAATTAAATTTGATACAACAGTTAAAAATCTTTTGATAAGAAACAATGAAGTATCTGGGGTATTAATAACAGATTCATTAACTAGAACTAATGATGAAGAAATGTTTTCAGATAAAGTAGTTGTAGCAACAGGTAGAAAAGGGGCTGATTGGTTAAAAGACATGTGTATTGAGCACAAGATAAATCATAGTGCAGGACCAGTTGATATAGGTGTTAGAGTTGAGCTCAGAAATGAAGTAATGGAAAGTGTAAATAATGTACTTTATGAATCGAAACTTATAGGGCATCCAGCACCATTTAAAGATAAGGTTAGGACTTTCTGTCAAAATCCAGGTGGTTTTGTAAGTCAAGAGAATTATGATAATAATTTAGCAATAGTTAATGGCCACTCTTATAAAGATAAGAAATCTGATAATACAAACTTAGCAATTTTAAGTTCACATAATTTTTCGGCTCCTTTCAATGAACCAATTGAATATGGGCAGAAGGTTGCGGAACTTGTTAATATGTTGGGAAATGGAAAAATATTAGTTCAAAGATATGGAGATATATTGGATGGTAAAAGAACTTGGGAAAAGGAATTGTACGAATCAAACGTTAGACATACATTACCAGACGCAGAAGCTGGAGATTTAACATCAGCTATGCCATATAGAACTATGACAAATATTTTAAACTTTATACAAGCCATGGATACAGTAGTTCCAGGATTTGCAAGCAGAGAAACATTATTATATGGTCCAGAAATAAAATTCTACAGTAATAGAATTGATTTAGATAAAAATTTCGAAACTAATATAAAAGGCTTACATTGTTTAGGTGACTCAAGTGGATGGACTAGAGGACTTATGATGGCATCAGCCATGGGTGTGATAATGGGTAGAAAACTTTAAAAATATTGAAAATACTAAGTTGTATTAATATTAAGTATTCATAAATTCAGGGGATGATAACATCCATTAAACAGTATTCTACATAATTTTTTCTGAAAATTATGGGGGATGCTGTTTTTTTATAAAAGATATATTAATTTAAATGATGTAGTTATCAGTAATAACCTAAAGTTAAGATTATAAATTGTATAAAGAAATATGTAGATAACACAATAATAACTATATTTGAACTATGAAATATCTTCTAACTAGAAATGAGTAATATACTTTTGTAACCACAAGGGTCATAATATGGAATGTTTCATTGGTAATTTTGATGGATGTGATTATTTGGCTATAAGTTGTTCCAAATGTGCTAGTTCAAAAAGTGATGCTCCAAATTTTACATTTGGTAAGCAGAACTTTCTCTATGAGCGCTTGTTCTTTGAGGCTAGCACTTTGGGTGCAACTTTATAGCCTTAGAATCACCCATCAGAATTACCTAGAAACTGGAACAAAAGTATGTTATTCATTTTGGTGAGACATACGCATAAGTTCAGATCTTAGTTGGGTTATCTATATGGGAATTGCAAAAGCAACAAGGGTAACTTATTATTACAATACATAAATAAGTTACCCATAAACGATTTTATATAGAAGGATAAATAGTTAATAAGAAATTATCTTATTTTCTTATTATAGCTTATAATTATTACAAAATTATAACAAATATGTTAATTCAATATAAACATTATATTAAAATAAGCTTAAATATGATATTTAGGGACAGTAAATAAAATTTTTTATACATTTAATAATTACCTTTAAATATGTAACAATTATTGTAAGGTAATTATTGCATTTAATGTTGATTTTTCTTATATTATTGTTATAATATATACATAGAAAGACATAAAGCAACATAAATATACAAAGATTGGGAACTGTGAAGAATTCTCTGTATTTGGGCATCTTGAGAATTTGGAGTTAATGATGCAACCCACCAATCAAAACTAATTAATTTTTTTAATTAGTTTTGATTGGTTTTTTATATTTTTGGAATTAAACATAATAGAGTTAAAAGTAAATAAAATAGTTTTTAAAGTTAATATATGAGAGGTGATATGCTATGAAGATACATAATGAAATCATGAAAGTTATAAATGATAATTTGGCAAAGTGTTCTAAATTTGAATTTGTTGCAGAGTTAAGAGATTTAACTTTAGCAGATATGTATTATATTGAAAAGATATCGAGTATTGATAGTATAAAAGCGAAGTTCAATTATAAAATAATAAATAATACTTATATAAAGATTAATTATTCACGTTAATTAATATGTAGGAAGAGGAAAGACATGACACTAACTATTAAGATTAAATTAGGTAAAATAAAGAAAACAGAAGATGATGAGAATAAAATAATTACAGACTTTTCTCATATAGAGGTTTAATTAATAAGAATCATGGACATTAGAAATATTGTTTATGATTCTTATTTTTTTGCTATAATAATATAGTAGATTTTACGAGGAGAGCAATGGTATGAATAAAAAGGTATATGAGTTATTAGAAGAGATAAAATTACATTCAGAGAAAATTAGTGATTGGGAGCAAATGACAAATATATTTGCTAATGCTATTAAAAGAAAAGGATTGAATAATGAAGAAGTTGAAGAGATAAGTGAGAGAATATTTAGAGAAGTCAGAAAAAAGTAGAAGTGGATCTAGTTGATTTATAATATAAATGAGTTTCCTTAATTTTATAATTTAAAGAAACTCATTTTTTATTAATATATATATTTTAACTATTATAATCCAGCGCTTTTAATTCGTTTTCTAATCTGAGGCCCTATTAGTGATGCAATTACCATCTTTGCGAGGTCAGCAGGAATAAATGGAAGAACACCAATTGTTAAGGCCTTATTAAATGGTAGATGTGCAACATATGCTAGCCATACTGTTCCAAATATGTAGGTTACTAGTGTACCTAGCAGCATACCTAAAAAGCACATGAAAATTTTATTAGGAAATTTATCAATAAATAATCCACTTATAAATGCCATAAAAGCGAATCCAATTAGGTATCCACCTGTTGGCCCTGCTAATTTAGTAAATCCCCCAGAGAATCCCGAAAAAACTGGCAATCCCAATGCACCTATGAGAAGATAGATAAGATAACTAATTGTTCCTTCCCTTTTTCCAATTATATATATAGTAAGGTAAATTGCTAAATTTGTTAATGTAATTGGTACTATACCAATAGGAATTGAAAACGGCGCAGATGTACATATAAAAGCACTCATTATTCCGATTATTGTTAACTGACGCGCGTTAGTTCTACGTATATTTTCCATAATTTTAAATCTCCTTTATATATTATATTTCTTTTCTATAATTCCTTTTTAATTGAAAAACCGAGTGTTTGCAACATTATTTTATCTTGACATGTATTGTTACCTACAGTAGTCAGCATATCACCAGTTATCGTTGCATTAGCTCCAGATTGAAAAATTTCTATGCCGCCATCTTCAAAATAAGTTCTTCCGGCAGCCATACGAATATAAGCTGTTGGATTTATGTAACGAAAAATTGCAATCGTTCTTAAGATATCATCATTAGAAATCCTTTTTAAATTCTCTAATGGAGTACCTTTGATAGGCATTAATACATTTATTGGTATAGATATAACTCCAAGTTCTGATAAGCTTATAGCCATGTCAATTCTGTCATACCAAGTTTCACCCATTCCTATAATACCACCGGAACAAACTTTTAAACCTGCATTTTGCGCTAGTTTAATTTCTTTAATCTTGTCATCATATGAATGAGTAGTACAAATATTGTGAAAGTTTCTTTTAGAAGTTTCGATGTTTGCATGGTACATTGTGACTCCTGCTTCTTTTAAAAGTACAAATTGTTCTTCACCTAAAAAACCGTGAGATGCACATAGGTTGATAGAACATTCTTTATTCATCATTTTGTATGCTTGTACAGCTTTATCAAAATCGCTTCCAACTAATGCTCTTCCGGCTGTAACAATAGAGTATCTATGTACACCATTAGCTTCATTTTTTTTGCAGTCTTTTAAGATTGCATTAGGATCTAAAAAATCATATTCTTTAATTTCTGTTTTGTGGTGTTTTGATTGAGCACAAAACTTACAGTTCTCGCTGCATTTTCCACTGCGACCATTAATAATTGTACAAAGGTCCACGTTTTCTCCGCATAGTGTTTTACGAATTTTATTAGCACCATCACAAATTTTCTTTAAATCACAAGTTAATAAAAATTCTAAATTATCAGATCTAGTTAATCGTCTTCCGTTAATAATTTCTTCTGCTAATTTTTCCATATAATTTTACCACGCCCCAATTTATTAAATAATTTCAAGACAAGTATATAATTAATATTTAATATTGTCAACTAAATATAAAAAAAGAGTTAACAATGTTAGCTGTGCTTAATATATGCATATAAATCAAATAGTTTAACAAAATATTTTATAAGTATATATAACTATAATAGTGCAGTTTTACTTGAATAATTTTACAGTTAAATAAAAAAACAGATTCTTAAGCTATTTTTAATGACTCAAAAATTTTTTCTATCGGCGTACCGCTTGCGGCAGCTTTGTAAATATATATTACTTTGGACTTTTCTAAATTTTTTTTAGCAACTTTATATCCAGTATTAAAGTGAAGAGAATCAGTACAGTATATTTTGCAATAAGTATAATTTACTAACATTATGATTAGATATCTATTAATGCTTTTTCCACTTCTTACTTGATATCCATCTAGTCCTAAGTACGTTTTGCAATCTCTAAAAAATGGTTCGATTGCCCATCGGTCGGTATATTGAGTTAAAATATCTAACGGTGCTAATGATTTCTCTAAGGAAATAAAAGTTTTCAATGCTCCATCTTTTTGGAAAGCATCTTTAGGATAACTTAAAACAATAGAGACATTCTTTCGATCTTTTAAGTTGCCAACATAATTGTAAATGTAGTATTGCTTATCTTTGACGGTGACGAGGTCAAAGTCTTCAATCTTTAATAATGTAGCAAACTTATGAAGTTTTATTCCTAGTCTTTCATGGCCATACGGAAAAATGACCCTATTAGTTTTTAAAGCACCAATATAGCTATAGCCGGCTTTTTCAGAAGCATTAAAAATATCCTTACAACTATACCAACTATCTGCTAACACATAGCCTTTATTTTCAGGCTTTGGAAGTGTTGTAATTAATTTTTTAGTTAATTCTATTTTACTCATATATTCTTTATCATAGATATCAATTGAGTATGGCAGCACTAATCCGTCACACGATAGTAAAGAAACTACTACTTGATGACCATATACATTCTTACCTTTTAAATGAGAATTATGAAACGAACACTTTTCAATTGGATTTTTAGCCTTTGACGAGGGCTTTGTCTTTTCAGAAATAGTGTCATCAATAATAAAGTATATTGGCTGTTTGGATTCTCTTGATTTCCCCCAAATAAGTTCTATGATATATGCTTTTAATGCTCTTTCTAAAAGTTTTTCATTCCAATTACTATTTGAAAAAAATCTAGTAATACTAGTTCGATGTTTCGAAGGAGCAAGCTCCGCTATGTCGGAAATTTTACCGTTATAACCTTTTGATATCATAGCATTCATTATATTTTCTAAATGTCTTAATTGAGGCTTAGTTAAGTAAAAATCAAAATTTAGTTGTTTTAAAAAATTGTATATTGATAGATCATCTGATATAATTGTGTTCTGAAACATTTATGTATAGCTCCTTGCTGTCATTGTTGTGTGGTAACTCAATTATAACAAGGATTTATCATAGATGTTTTTTTATTTTATTCAGTTGTAAAATTATTCAAGCATTTTTGCACTATTATAGTATATAATATATTTCAATTAAGTTTCTATAATTATGGTCTTAATTAAGCTCTTGGTTTGCTATAGATTCAAATATAAATTTAGTATTTTAATCTATATAAGAAATTGCATAGCACTAATAAAAATAAAGTTTAGTTTAATAAGAACAAATTTTCATAGAATAGAGTAATGTAATATGTAGAGTATTCGAATGGATTAAAATATGGTTATGAGTAGGTGCTAGAATGACTATTGATTTTGATAAAATTATGTTTAATATAAAACAAGGCTATTATAAATATATTGGTTCAGGTTCTGGCAGGAAAGTATTCGATTTAGGAAATGGATATGTTTTGAAGATAGCAAAAAATAAGGCTGGAATAGCACAAAATAAAGCTGAATATATTATTTCGGATAATGATCATACTAAGTTATTTGCAAAAGTTATACAAGTTTCAAGTGACTTTAGCTTACTTATAATGCAAAAAGCAAGCAAGATAAGTGATATTTTATATGTATGGAAGTATTTTAATGTATCGAATAGAGATGAATTTTTAAAAACTCAGGAATTGCAAGAAATAAAGAAAAACTATAGGTTGTTATTGGGGGATTTTTGTAGGAAAAGCAGCTGGGGAATGATTGATGGAAAGCCAGTTATAATTGATTATGGCTTTACAAGAGAAGTGGTGGAAAAACATTATTCTTTTTAGGATTTTGAATTCAGTAAAGTATATTTAAGGCTTAAATTTTAGATAAATTTAAGCCTATTTCTAATTATAAAGAATTCCGAACATTGATGTATGTAGTTTAGAGACATTTCTAATGATTCATCATATTATGAAGTAATGACTAATTTTTTGAAGGGAAAAATGAGATGCATACTTTAGGGCAGGGAGGTATATATAGCTTAAATGATTTGAACAATGATCAATGTTCACCTAATAAGCTAAAAGTTATAGGAAAAGGAACGATAAGTGTAAAACCAGATTTAGCAGAAATAGTCGTTGGAGTTATAACTGAAGATTTGCAATTGGAAGTTGCACAAGAGGAGAATGCTAAGATAACTCAAGATGTTATAAATAGTCTAAGAGCCTTGGGAATACCTCTTAAGAATATACAAACAGAAAACTATAGCATACGTCCAAATTATGATTATATCAATGGAAAGCAGGTTTTTAGAGGATATGAAGTAATAAATAATTTGAAAATTTTAATTAGCAATGTTAATAATGTAGGTGTAGTAATTGATACTGCAGTAAGCAATGGGGCAAATTCATTAACGGGGATTATCTTTATTGTCTCAGATGAAACAAAGTATTATTATGAAGCGTTAAGAAGAGCTCTCCAAGATGCTCAAAATAAAGCTCGAGTTGTAGCTGACCAACTTAAAGTAAAGCTAAATATTATACCAATTCAAATAAATGAACAAAATGAGACCACTAGTACACCACTAGTAATGACTCTTAAATCTACTAGTAATACTACCCCTATTGAAGCAGGAGAAAATATTATAAATGCAGATATAGAGGCCATATTCACATATGTAGGATAATAAAAATAATTAGAAGAAGAGTAGTTATTAGTTTAAGTTTTTAAACATTTACCTTAGTTTTAATTTAGGAAAATAAAAAGCCAATGCTTAATATTAAGCATTGGCATAGAATGTCTTATATAATATCCAAAATACCGGTACTCTAATTTTGACCCCTATCCTTCGATAGGTGGGTGCCCTCACAGATGATTCAATCGCCTTCAAAGCCGTAAAAGGACTCATATGAAAGTACATTTCCACATCTAGATAATTGAACTCCCGTAATTTAAGTGTAGGTTCAAAATAAGAGCTTAACGAATATCCCAGAATTTATAATCAATATATAAGCCTGCTTGAACAACTTAATATCATTTGTTCTTAGGCCGTGAAGATATAATAACATATTTAAATTTCTTATGCAAGAGGTTTTTATGATAATTTAGACTAATGTTTATAGATAATTTGTAATAGTATTTACACAAGGAATTTAAGCGGTTTTTATTAAGGTTGTTTAGAATTAATATAACAATATCTTATAAAGAAATCTGTTAAACCTAAAGGTATAGAGAAAATATGATACAACTAAATTATGTTTTAGAAACAAAATAATATATTTTTAAAAATATATTGAAACAAAATTTCAAAAGTGTTATGATGTATATATCAAGTGAAAACGTAGTCAAAATTAAATGTTTTATATGGAGGCGATGATTGTGGATAGTTTAAATTTAAAAAATCTAACAACTGAAAGCAGAAATGAAACTACAATAAATATAGATAAAGTATCGACTTTAGAAATGGTAAAAATCATGAACGATGAGGATAAAAAGGTGGCAAACGCTGTAGAAAAAGAGATTCCTAAAATAGCAAAAGCTATAGATATGATAGCTGAAAGAATTCATAGAGGAGGAAGATTAATTTATATAGGTGCAGGAACATCAGGAAGGCTTGGCGTATTAGATGCCTCAGAATGTCCACCAACATATGGAGTTTCAGAAGAATTGGTGCAAGGAATTATAGCTGGGGGAAAAGAAGCTATATTTAGAGCAAAAGAGGGAGCAGAGGATTCAGAAGAATTAGCAGTGAAAGATTTAAAGAGTAAAAATATAACAGAGAATGATACAATAATAGGACTTGCAGCTTCTGGAAGAACCCCTTATGTTATAGGAGGATTAAGGTATGCTGAGCAAATAGGTGCGTTAACAGTTTCAGTGACTTGTAATGAAAATTCAGATGTTGCAAAGGAAGCTTATATTTCAATTGCGCCAGTAGTTGGTCCGGAAGTTGTAACAGGTTCAACAAGACTAAAGTCTGGGACAGCTCAAAAGCTAGTATTGAATATGATATCAACTGGTGTCATGATTAAGCTTGGAAAAGTATATGGAAATCTAATGGTAGATTTAAGAGCTACAAATGAAAAGCTAATTGAAAGAGCGAAAGGAATAGTTTGTAAAGCAACGGGTATAAACATGGAAGAGGCAACAGAAGCACTAAATAAAACAGATTATGATGTCAAACTAGCAATATTTATGATACTTTCAAAGCTAGATAAAGATGAGGCGAGAATTAAATTAGATAAAAATAAAGGTTATATAGCTAAAGCGTTACAAGAAATAGATAATAAGTAAAGGAGAGGAGATTTATGACAAATAAAGAGATTGCTATAAGATTAGTAGAATTAGTTGGAGGTAAAGATAACGTAAAATCAGTTACTAATTGTATGACACGCTGTAGATTTGAATTAAATAACTTTTCAAAAGCTAATGTAGAAGATATTAAGAAATCAGAAGGGGTTCTTGGTATAGTTGAGACTAAAGAACAACTACAAGTTATTTATGGACCAGGAAAGGTAAATAAAGTAACTGAAGAAGTAAAGAAAATAATAGGAACAAAGGTAGTTATAGGAGAAGATGCAGTAGCTGAAACAAAGGCTAAATTGAAGGAAAAGAATGATACTAAGTTTAAGAATATTCTTAAAAAACTAGGAAATGTGTTCATTCCTTTGATTCCATTATTTGTGGCTTGTGGACTTGTGCTTGCAATAAATAATATTGCAGGAGTGTATTTTAAAGATGCTTATACAAAAACAACAGCTGCTCAAATTATAGGGCTTATAGGAAATGGAGTATTTTCTATATTATCAGTTTTAGTTGGTGTAAATGCAGCAAAAGAATTTGGCTCACAAATGCCAATGCTCGGTGGAGTATTAGGCGGAATTCTCTCATCAGCAACCCTTGCAAACATAACTCTTTTTGGACAAAAATTAACTCCAGGACGTGGAGGGGTTATATCAGTAATATTGGTAGTAGTATTAGCTTGTTTTATTGAGAAAGCATGCAGAAAAGTTGTACCAGATGTATTAGATTTGTTTGTTACTCCATTAGTTACACTTTCAGTTTCAGCCTTAGCGGCATTATTTATCCTTCAACCAGTTGGGGGAGCTATTTCAGATAGTATAGGATTCTTAGTTGCAAAAACAATAGCATCAGACAATATTCTTATAGCAGTTATATCTGGTGCTGTATCAGGAGGTTTATTCTTGCCATTAGTTATGACAGGAATGCATCAGGCGTTAACTCCAATACATGCAGATTTAATAGCCAATGTTGGGTATACTGTATTATTGCCTATACTAGCAACAGCTGGAATGGCGCAGGTAGGAGCAACTATAGCTGTACTAAGAAAAACAAAAAATGAAAGATTAAAGAAAATTGCTAAAAATGGATTAGTACCAGGATTTTTAGGAATAGGAGAACCGTTAATATATGGAATAACTTTACCTCTTGGTAAACCATTTATTGGAGCTTGTTTAGGAGCTGCAGTGGGTGGCGCAGCAATGGCGATATTTAAAGTAGGAGCAGTTGCAATGGGGGTATCAGGACTACCTTTAGCATTGTTAATTGCAAATGGGAAAATTGGAGTGTTCTTAATAGGAGTATTGGTTTCATATGCAAGTGGATATCTATTTACTAACATTTTAGGCTTCGACGACCCAATTGAATAAAGTTTAAAAAGACCCGAAAGGGTCTTTTTAGTTAATGAATAAGAGAATAGAATTATAGTAGTTATATAAATAAATTATCATTATATGTGAATTATAAAAAAACTTTTATTTAATTTCATATAAATCTAGCAAAGGGGCATTATTATGAATTATGGATTTTCTGTTTATTTTGGATTGGATAATACTAAAGAAGAAAATATAAAATTGTTAAAGGATGCACATAATCTTAATATTACAAGGATATTTACATCCCTTCAGATACCAGAGGCAAATTATGATGTTTTAAAGTTGGAAGTAATAGAATTCTTTAAGTTAGCAAAAGAATATAATATGGATATAATAAGTGATATATCACCTAATACTTTTAAGTTTTTAGAATTAGAAAACATGGACTTAAAAGGATTAGGTAACATGGGTGTTAAGACTATTAGAATAGATTTTGGGTATATCGAAGAAGAAATAGCGAGAATGAGCAAAAATCCTTATGGAATTAAAATTCAATTAAATGCATCAACAATTACTAAGAGATTTTTTGAGAGATTAGATAATTATTCACCACACTATGAGAATATAGATGCACTTCACAATTTTTATCCAAGGGTAGGAACTGGAATCTCTGAAGAATGTATGAAAGAAAAAAATGCTATTTTGAGCGAGCGAGGGATTAAAGTCTCTGCTTTTGTGCAATCAAATAATAGAAGAAGAGCGCCTTTGAAAGATGGATTACCAACATTAGAGGATCATAGAGGGAAAAATGTAAGAGAAGCTGCTAACCATTTATTTGCATTAGGAAATCAATGCGTTTTCATTGGAGATTCTCTTCCAAGTAAAAAAGAACTAGAAGATTTATCATCATTAGATCCTAATGCAGTTGAGCTACTAATAGAGTTAAAAGATTATAATGATATAACTCTAAAATTGCTAAAAGAAACTTATACCCAAAGAATAGATGAGGCTAGAGATGCAATAAGAGCAGCTGAAAGTAGATTACTTCTTAATGGAGAAACTATAGAGCCATTTAATACAATAGACAAGAACTTCGGTGATATTACATTGGATAATGTAAATTATATGAGATATATGGGGGAATTACAGATTCTTAAAACAAATCAAAAAGCTGATATTAGAACAAATGTCATAGCTTCAGTTACGAAAGATTACTTATATTTATTGAAATATATAGATGGTGGTAAAAGATTTTATTTTAATATAAAATAATTGTAAGAGCAAAACCAAGTACGATAAGGTGTGAGATTATGAATGTATTACAGTATATTAAGCAAAATTATGACAGTTTTACAGATAGAGAAAAGTTAATAGCAGATTATTTAATAGAAACTAAGGAACGGATTATATCAATGTCTGCAAGAGATATAGCTGAGGCTACAAAAACTTCAGCTCCAACGGTAGTAAGATTTGCTAAAAAAATAGGGTTTAATACTTTAAATGAATTGAAACTAAAATTATCTATTAATATTAGCAAAGAAGAGGAAGCAGGAGCTATACAATTTCAATATTTAGACAACGATTTAGGAACAAAAAATATTATCTATGGAATTAAACAATCAGTAGATTCAATTATGGAACAAACGGTCAGCTTACTAGATGAAGAATGTTTAGATAAAGCAATTGAATTACTTATAAGCGCTAAAAATATTTATATCTTTAGTGTAGGGGTATCAGGACTTGTTGGCCAGGATTTCTATTATAAACTAAGCAGGATGAATAAGAGATGTATATGTAATACAGATACTCACCTTCAAATAACTTCATCTGTATTATTAGAAGAAGGAGATGTAGCACTAGCAATATCATATTCAGGAGAGACTAAGGAAGTCATTAAGTGTGTAAAAAATGCAAGACATAGAAAAGTTCCAGTTATATCAATAACAAAGGCTAGTGTAAATAATACCATAGCTGATATTTCTGATATAGTAATTCGTATACCAGCTGTAGAAAAATCAATAAGAGAAGGAGCAATTAGCTCGAGAATTTCTCAATTAGCAATAATAGATATGTTATATATTGGGATGATTAGAAATAACATAAAAGAAGTAGAGGAGAAATTAATTTCTACAAGGAAAGCTGTTAAAGAACTATAAAAGTAAAACTACATAAGAATTAAAACATATTTACGTTTAAAAGTAAAAAATGTTTAAAATTAATAATTTAAAAAGGTATGAAGAAAACAATTTATGAAGGAAAAAGTATACAAATTTAACAAGAAAACAATTTAAAAATATAACAATTTATGGAAAGAACGGGAATGCAGAGGATTTGTATCGAAGAAGCAACTACGAAAGCAGCAATTTTTAATGACAGAATAAAAGGCTATGAAATGCAATAGGTCGGAAGATGTGTGGTAAATAGCTTATGAAAATATTAATAAAGAGGGACATAGGGAGGAGAAGAAAAATTATAAATATCATAAGATTAAAATAAAAGCTATGGTTATAAGAGTGTTTGATATCTTATAATCATAGCTTTTGAACTAATGAATTCTTAAAAATATTTAGAGAGAGTTAAAATGCTTTAAAAAGTATTTAACTCTTATTATTTTTCAAAAATTTTAATATCTAATAATGAAAATAGTAGCTATTTAATTATTAGATCTCCATCATATGATGTAATTATTTTATATAAATCAGGGCGACGATCTCTGAATATTCCCCATTCAATACGTTGTGTCTCCAATTGATCTAAATCAAATTCAGCAACTAATACTGTTTCTTCTGTACGATTAGCTTCAACAAGTTTATTTCCTTGAGGACCTGCTATAAAAGAAGAACCATAAAATGTTATTTTAGAATCTTCATCTTCTTCAACCCCAACACGGTTTGATGCAATTACAGGAACTAAATTTGCAGCAGCATGACCTAACATGCAAGCTTGCCAATGGTCTTTTGAATCAATAGAACCGTCTTGTGGCTCAGAGCCAATAGCAGTAGGATAGAATATCATTTCAGCTCCCATTAAAGTCATGCATCTAGCAGCTTCAGGATACCATTGATCCCAGCAGATACCTACACCGATTTTTCCGTAGCGTGTATTCCATACTTTAAATCCGGTATCTCCAGGATTAAAGTAGAATTTTTCTTCATATCCAGGACCATCAGGAATGTGACTCTTTCTGTAAGTTCCAAGTACTTCACCATTAGCATCTATTATTGCTATAGCATTATATCTAGCATAATTCTTCTTTTCATAGAAGCTGATTGGTAACACTACCTTAAGCTCTTTAGCAATTTCTTTAAAATGATTTATTGCTTTATTTTGTGCTACTTCGGTAGCATATACGTAGTAATCAGATTTCTCTTTTTGACAAAAATATGGAGTTTCAAATAATTCTTGAAGTAGAATAATTTGAGCACCTTTTCCGGCTGCTTCTCTTACGAATTTTTCTGCTTTAGAAATATTTTCGTCAATATTGCATGAACAGCTCATTTGTGTAGCTGCAACTTTAACTTTTCTCATGTTATCACCTCATCTTATTTTTCTATAGTACTTTTAGGTTTCTTGGAAATGGCATTTGTTGTGTTGTGCAATGTACATTACCGCCTTCTTTAATAACAGCCATTCCATCTACAGTTCTTATTCTTCTTTTTGGGAAAGTTAAACTTAATACTTTCTCAGCCATTTTGTCTGCTTCTGATGCATTTCCACCAAAAGTAGGTAAGATAATACCATCATTAACAAAATAAAAGTTTAGATAACTTAGAGTTAGCCTTTCACCTTTGTATTCAGCTCTAGGTGGTTGATTAATTGGGATAATTTCAAACTTTCTGCCTTTTGCGTCTGTTGAATTCTTTAAGATTTCAATATTTTCCAAAGTAATTTTGTAATTTGCATCATTTGGATCATCACAAGTTTGAATAATTATTTTAGTAGGTTCAGCAAAGCAGGCTATATTATCGACATGCCCGTCAGTTTCATCACCATCTAGTCCGTTCTTTAGCCAAATAATTTTTTCTATGTTCAAGTATTGTTTTAAATATGTTTCAATTTGCTCTCTAGTAAGGTTAGGATTTCTGTTAGGATTTAGCAAACATTCCTCAGTAGTAATCAATGTTCCCTCACCATCAGTATGAAGAGAACCTCCTTCCATAATTAAAGGAGCATCAAATTTTTTAATATTGTAATGTTCTAAAATTTGCGGAGCTACTTTATCATCTAAATCCCATGGTGCATATTTTTCACCCCAGGCATTAAACTTCCAATTTACACCTGCTCTATTTCCTTCATCGTCAATTAGGAATGTAGGGCCATTATCTCTAAGCCATGCATCACTATGTTCAATAGGGAGTAGTTCTATATTAGACTCACTAAAAAGTTTTTTTACATTATCCAATTCATATGGATTAACAATTACTGAAACTGGTTCAAATTCAGCAATTGCTTGAATATATTCTGCATATCCAGCACAAACATCTTTATAGTTATCTGGATGACACATTGAATCTTTTACTGGCCAAGATATGAATGTACGCTCATGAGCAGTCCATTCAGCAGGCATTTTATAATTAAAATCTTTTGGATACATACAATACCTCTTTTTCATGCTTATATTTTATATTTTTAATACTATATATAGTATCTATCATATAATAAACTCCACATTGCATCAATGTCAAGGCCTGAATTATAGGAAGAATATAGATGAATTTTTAACGGTTACATTTTTAAGAATAAGGTATATTTTTTACCTTGTTTATGTTTTTATGAAAATTGTAGAAATATACATCTATAAACGTTATCATAAGCCTAATACAAAATATTACACTATTTTTATAAATTAAACGTATAATTCATTGTGCTAAAATTATAGTGGTTATTATAACCATGTTTCATAGAATAAAGTATGGAGTGATTATTATGAGCTATATTCAAAAAGGTACACGTGAATTTCGCCATGCTAGTATTGCTTTATTTGCTGGCGGTTTTAATACATTTGCGATTTTATATTGTACACAACCATTAATGCCTTATTTGTCTAAGGAATTTGGTATATCACCTACAATGGCAAGTTTGTCGCTGTCAGTTACAACATGTACATTGGCTGTTAGTATGTTGATTTTTGGTTCATTGTCAGAGGTTCTTGGGAGAAAGCCAATTATGTGTTTTTCTCTTTTTGCTTCATCAATACTAGCAGTATTGACGGCTATTGTTCCTAATTTTAACAGTATGCTAGTAATACGATGTTTGCAAGGATTTGTCTTAGCGGGATTGCCTGCAATAGCTATGGCTTATATTAGTGAGGAAATTGACAAATCAAGTTTAGGATTAGTAATGGGATTATATATAAGTGGTAATTCTATAGGTGGAATGAGTGGACGTATTATTATAGGAGTAATTAATGATTTTTTTAACTGGAGATTAGCCTTAGCGGTTATAGGTATTTTAGGCCTTATTTCAAGTTTTTTGTTTTGGAGAAAGCTGCCTTTATCAAAGCATTTCGAGGCTAGGTCCTTTGAAATTAAAAATTTAATTAAATCGAGTTTTAATCATTTAAAGAATCCTAATCTTCTTTGCTTATATTGTATTGGATTTTTAATTATGGGAAGTTTTGTTTCGTTATATAATTTTATAGGTTTTCAATTAATTGAACGACCATACAATTTGAGCCAAACTTTAGTGAGCTTTATTTTTGTAATATATATAGTAGGAACATTTAGTTCAACATTTATGGGACGTCTAGCAGATAAACATGGACAATATATAATGTTATGCATTTCAATTTTTATAATGTTATTTGGGATAAGCATTACATTAAATGTAAGTCTTTTGCTAAAGATTATTGGAATAGCTCTTTTAACATTTGGTTTCTTTGCAGGACACTCAATAATTAGTAGTTGGATTGGCAAAATAGCAACTCATGATAAGGCTCAGGCGTCATCCCTTTATTTATTGTTTTATTATGTTGGCTCAAGCGTTGGTGGAACTGCTGGAGGAACGTTTTGGTCTTTATATGGATGGGAAGGCGTTGTTATTATGATATCATGTTTTTTAGCAGTTGCATTTTTTATTCTAATTGGCTTATCATCAGTTTTAAAACTTATTAAGGTAGAAAATCATGGATAGAATTTGGTTTGTTTCTAGAAAAAACCAAAAAGCCAATGCTTAATATTGTTAAGCATTGGCTTTAAATCTCTAAAATAAGATCCAAAATATCGGTACTCCAATTTTGACGCCTATCTCTCGACAGGTGGGTGTTTTCAAAGATGCCTCAATCGCTTTTAAAACCGTAAAAGGATTCACTCAAAAGTACATTTCATCATCTAAATATTAAACTCCCGAATTTAATTTGTAGGTTCAAAATAAGAGCTTAACGAATATCTCAGAATTAATAATCAAGGAAACGTGCACTCATTGTTGACAATTAACATACTTGCGCTACTAATATAGTTAGCTCAAACTAGGTTTATCCACGGCACTCAGAAGTTATCATTTACCGCTGCTTCCTTCCAGATCTGACGGAATTCATGAGTTTCTGCTGCATGGGACCCGATTCTCAACACCACTTGTATTAGGCTGACCAAATAGATTAAAGCCTATAATGAGAATTCAATCCTGCTATAGCGGATTGCAGGTTACAGGGCACCGCTAGCTCCCCATCTAGCACGAAAATTACTTATAATGACAAGCATTTTCTTGCCGTGAAATAATAATAACATCTTTGAAGCTTATATTCAAGAGACATTTCCGTGGGAATTTAAGTTCATATTTGATAAGTTTGCAGTATTTGAAAAAATATTCTTATAAAAAGTTGTATGATCAGTTAGGAATAAATTATCTTAACTTGTTGAACAATAATAACGAATATGTTCATATAACTTGAGTAAGGAGTACTATTTATGAGTATTAAAAATGTTCAGCGTCAAGAAATAGAAAAAGTTTATGGTAAAATAAGTCCATTTGAATTCAAAAATGAATTAATAAATTTAGCTGAAGGTCAAAGAAAAAAGAGCGCACGTACGCTATTAAACGCAGGAAGAGGCAATCCTAACTGGACTGCTGCAACACCTAGAGAAGCTTTTTTTACTTTTGGAATTTTTGCAGTAGAAGAAACAAGAAGAGTTTGGAATGATGGCGATTTAGCTGGCATGCCTAAAAAAGAGGGGATAGCTGAAAGATTTTATAACTTTCTAGACAAAAATAAAGAGATGCCAGGAATAGAGCTTTTAAGAAGAATAATCGATTATGGTATTAAAAATCAAGTTTTTGATGCAGACTCATGGATATTTGAGCTTACAGATTCTATTATAGGAGATAATTATCCGGTGCCAGATCGGATGCTAATACATATTGAAAAAATTGTTCATGAGTATCTTGTCTCAGAGCTTTGTTACAATAAACCGCCTGTAGGTAGATTTAACATTTTTGCAGTTGAAGGGGCTACTGCAGCAATGTGTTATATATTCGATAGCTTAATCGCAAATGAATTGCTGGCTCCTGGAGACAAAATAGGACTAATGGTTCCAGTTTTTACACCTTATTTGGAAATACCACATTTGCCGCGTTATAACTTTGAAATTATACATATTGAAGCGATAGAACTTACAGAGGATGGAACTCATACGTGGCAATACCCAGAATCAGAACTTAATAAGCTTAAAGATTGTAGTATTAAGGCTCTATTTGTTGTTAATCCAAGTAATCCTCCTTCTGTAGCAATTAAACCAGAGAGCGTTAAGCAGTTAATAAATATAGTAGAAAATTATAACCCTAATTTAATGATTATTTCAGATGATGTCTACAGTACTTTTGTAAATAATTATAGATCTCTAATGGCAGACTTGCCATATAATACGATAGGTGTTTATTCTTTTTCAAAATATTTTGGAGTAACTGGATGGAGACTTGGAACAATATCACTTTATTCAGAGAATGTCTTTGATAAATTATTAAAGAATTTACCAGAAGATAAAAAGGTTGAGTTAAGGCAGCGGTATGGAGATCTTTCAACGACTCCAGATGATATAAAATTTATAGATAGAATTGTAGCAGACAGCCGACAAGTAGCTCTTAATCACACGGCAGGATTATCAACTCCACAGCAAGTTCAAATGGCCTTCTTTTGTGCGTTTGCTCTATTAGACGAAGAAAACATATATAAAGAACAAACCAAAGATATTTGCAAACGAAGACAAAAACTTTTGTTTAATGGCCTCGGATTAGATTTAAGAGAAGATCCGTATGATGCTGCATATTATACAGAATTTGATTTATTAGAATGGGCTACTTGCTATTATGGAAGTGAATTTGGTGAATATCTTCAAATTAATTATAAGCCGGTAGATATTTTATACAAATTAGCTGAGGAATCAGCTATAGTTCTATTAAGTGGTGGAGGGTTTAAAGGACCAGAGTGGTCAATTAGAATATCTCTGGCTAATCTTAATGATGATGCATATTCAAGGATTGGAGAGGCACTTCATAAAATTTTAGATGAATATGTTAATTCATGGAGAAATCAAGGAAATAAGTCATAAGAAAGCTAAGAAGATAACTAGTATTAATTTAGTTATCTTTTTAGCTTTCTTACTGTTTCTTTAATTCAAAAAGTGCTCCACCTAATAGAGCATAGACTTTTTCATCATCTGTAATAAAAAGAGTTGCAGAATGAGTTGTCTTTTCAGGCTCAGTTATTTTTATATATTTAATTTTATCACCTGAAATACCAAGATTTTTGAAAGTATCATTATAAGTGCTATAAAATTCTGTAGCTGTAATTGTTCCTTCATTAATAGTTGGATCAGATACAGCTCCGTAAATTGAGGAAATCTTATCTTTCTCTATAGTAAATTTTTGACCTATACATAGAGAAATAGTAGACTCACTTAGAGTAGTTTTTATATTGGAAGGTATATGCTTTTCAATAGTCCAAGTACCATATAGACTTTTATAATATGAAGAGTCTTGGCTTTCATTATTTGATAAATCACTATTGCCTTTGGGCGGATTACTATTGGAATATCTGAAAAAAGAAAATGCAGATATGAGTACTATAAACAATATTATTACTAATATATATAAGCCTTTTGATCTAGGGTTTTTCATTTTTGTGATCCTCCTTGCGATATTTTATTATATAGTTTTTTTCACATTAAAAAAATAATTCTAATTTATTGATAAAAATAACTTGAATTTTTAATTTATTTCATTAAAGAGGATACAACCTGCTTGCTGTTTTGAACCTTCAGCGATATTTTCATAGCTTTCTGAATCAAAATATATATGATTTCCATAAGTTATCACATAAATCTAGTTTCAAAGTTGTTTATAGTTATCTACATATAAGCAGTTAAAGATTAATTTACCAAGAAAATTGCAAACTATAAATGCATCTTTCTTAAACAATCTTCCAGCCAATCTATGTATGATTTCTCTCGCATAATGGCTCCATTCAATATTATATAGTCCCCGAAACCTGGAGAGGATACTGCTGAAATGTCTTTTATTTTTAAAAGTTCATCCATTGAATTTTCAAGGTATTCCAATCTTTCAATGTGTTTGGTTAGTGTATTTTTAAACTGCTTTATTAAAGTATCGTGATCCATCTCATCACAAAAATAAGCTTTAAGTTTAAAAATATCTTTTGGGGTTGGCTCTAAAGGATCGTCTTTTGAAAGCCATTTCTGCAATGACTTTCGCCCTTTTTCAGTTATAGTATATAACTTTTTTTCTAACTTTTCTCCTTGTATAACAGTCTCATATGAAATTAATCCTTCATCGGTTAATTTTTTTAATTCGGGGTATATTTGACTATGCTTAGCATACCAAAATTCAACTAAACCAGAATTAAATTCTTTTGTTATATCATATCCGGTTAAAGGATTTCTATTAATAAGTCCTAAAATAGCATATTTTAAAGTTCTCATACATGCACCTCTAATATTTCTGTAGCTTATTTGCTTGAGTTTATCCAATGACAATTTTAGCATAGTAAAATATAAAGTGAAATAGAAAAATATTAACTGTTAAACATGTCAATATTGACATGTTTGTTTTTTCGGTATTATAATATAGTTAAATAAGGAAATTAATGTAATCAGATAATTAAACGTTTAAATATTATAGGAGGAAATTTATGAATAAGTATAAAAAGCTATTTGAACCTATTAAAATTGGTAACTGTGAGATAAAAAATCGTTTTGCATTAGCGCCAATGGGACCACTTGGACTAGCTGATAGCGAAGGTGGATTTAATCAAAGGGGAATTGATTACTATACTGAAAGAGCTAAAGGTGGGACAGGCCTAATTATCACTGGAGTTACTTTTGTGGATAATGAAGTAGAAGAACATGGTATGCCAAGTACTCCATGTCCTACACATAACCCAGTACATTTTGTTAGAACAAGCAAAGAAATGACTGAAAGGATACATGCATATAATGCAAAAGTATTTTTACAAATGTCAGGTGGATTTGGAAGGGTTACAATTCCTACTAATCTTGGAGAATATCCACCAGTTGCACCATCAGCAATTCAACATAGATGGCTTGATAAAATATGTCGTGAACTTACAATAGATGAAATTAAATCTATAGTTAAAAAATTTGGAGATGGGGCTTATAACGCAAAGAGAGCAGGATTTGATGGTGTACAAATTCATGCTGTACATGAAGGTTATTTAATAGATCAATTTGCTATTTCATTATTTAATCATAGAACTGATGAATATGGTGGAAGCCTAGAAAATAGACTTAGATTTGCACGTGAAATAGTAGAAGAAATTAAAGATAGATGTGGAGAGGATTTCCCTGTAACTCTTAGATATTCTCCAAAGAGTTTTATTAAAGATTTAAGAGATGGAGCACTTCCAGGAGAAGAATTTATTGAAAAAGGAAGAGATTTAGAAGAAGGTATTGAAGCTGCTAAGTTACTTGTATCCTATGGATATGATTCATTAGATACAGATGTTGGATCTTATGATTCATGGTGGTGGAGTCACCCACCAATGTATCAAGAAAAGGGGTTATACAGACCATATGCTAAATTAATGAAAGAAACTGTTGATGTTCCAGTAATATGTGCTGGAAGAATGGATAATCCTGATATGGCTCTTGAGGCAATTGAAAATGGAACTTGTGATATTGTGAGTCTTGGAAGGCCACTTCTTGCAGATCCTAATTATGTAAATAAATTAAGGGCAAATAAGTGTAATTCAATTAGACCTTGTATATCATGTCAAGAAGGATGTATGGGACGTCTTCAAAATTATGCTATGCTTAACTGTGCGGTAAATCCACAAGCATGTAAAGAAAAGGACAATGCATTAACTCCTATATTAGGAAAGAAAAAAGTACTTATAGTTGGTGGTGGAGTTGCAGGTTGTGAAGCAGCAAGGGTTTTAGCTCTTAGAGGGCATGAACCAGTACTTTATGAAAAGACTGATAGATTAGGTGGAAATCTTATACCAGGAGGTTCGCCAGACTTTAAAGAAGATGATATTGCATTAGCTAACTGGTATGCAAATACATTGAAGGAACTAAATGTAGAAGTTAATTTAAATAGCGAAATTACAAAAGAACAAATACTAAGTTATAAGGCAGATTCTGTGATAATAGCAACAGGATCTACTCCTAAAGTATTTTCATTGGGAGATGATGAGAAAGTATTTACAGCAGCAGATGTATTATTAGGAAAGAAAGAGTCAGGTAATAATACTGTAGTAGTTGGTGGTGGATTAGTTGGCTGTGAATTAGCACTTCATCTAGCTAAGAAGGGTAAGAAAGTTACTATAGTAGAAGCATTGCATAAGATTCTTGCACTAAATGGTCCTTTGTGTTCTGCAAATAGTGAAATGCTTGAAAGATTAATACCATTTAACGGTATTGAAGTAAAAGTAAATTCAAAAGTTAAAGCTTATAAGGATGGAAATCTTGAGATAGAAACAGAAAACGGAGTAGAAAAAATTAAATGTGATTCAGTAATACTTTCAGTAGGATATAAGGAAGAAAATTCTTTATATAGAGAATTGGAATTTGAGATTCCAGAAATTTATCTATTAGGAGATGCACGTAAGGTTTCGAATATTATGTATGCTATCTGGGATGCATATGAGGTCACAAATCATATATAATTAATCTAATGTTAGCAAAGTGTCATATAAGCTATTTATATGGCACTTTATATTTAGAAGGTTTTTCATATAGTATTTTAGGAGTAAATTTTATTTACAAAATCAATATTGTAATATATGTATAGGAATTATAAAAAGGCAGTGAATTTGTATTTATAAATTTACTGTTTTTTTTTGTATAGAATGTAAAAATAAAAAGTGATATTATAATGATATTGGAACTGATTTACAATATTAGAAGGTTAGTTTCTTAGTAAGAAAGGAACATTGAGAATGGGAAATTTACTAAAAAGAAAAAAGAATATATCAATTAAAACTAAGTTTATAATAAGTGGATTACTACTTGGATTCAGCATCATTTTATTTGCAATGGCACGGTATATATATGGATTTTCAAATTTCTATTACAAGTATATTTATTTAACACTGGTAAATACACTTTCAAGATGTTTGTCATTAATACCATTTTCAGTATACGAAATAATATTATATGCTTTCCTTATATATATTCTTGTAAGAATATTAAATTATACATATCTACTCTTTTCAAAACAACATTCATTAAAAAAAATAATAATAAGAGCTACTTCAAATGTGCTTATATATATATCAGCATTTGTATTTTTAAATATAATGACTCTAGGGATAAACTCATTCAGATCAAATTTTGTTGAATTAACTGGATTAAAAGTGCAGGATAATTCAGAAGAAAAATTAATAGAACTTTGTGACTATTTAAAAGTTAGATTGAATGAGTTAGATGGAAAGATAAAAAGAGATGAAGATGGACTATTAAAGCTAGATTATGATGCAAAAAAAGAAGGAATAATTAGTATGGAACATATAGGAGAAATTTATCCGTCTTTGCAAGGTTTTTATCCAAATCCAAAGCCAGTTGTTTTTTCAAAACTTATGTCATATCAATTGTTGGAAGGAGAAACAACTTTTACCATTGAAGCTAATTATAATAATGATATGCCCAAATGGAATGTTCCAAGTACAATTTGTCATGAATTGAGCCATGTAAGAGGTTTTAATAGTGAAGATGAAGCAAATTATATAAGTTTTCTAGCATGCACTAACTCTAAAAATTATGAATATCAATATAGCGGATATCTTATGGCGTATTCTTACTGCATGAATGATTTATATTATTTCAATCAAGAAGCCTTTAAAAGAATAAATAATGAACTTTCAGATAATGTGAAATTAGAATTAAAAAATGATTCGTTATACTGGAGCAATTATAGAGGTAAAATATCAAAGCTGTATGATAATGTATATGATAAGATATTAAAAGCTGGTGGTCAAACAGAAGGAATTAAAAGTTATAATGCTGTCGTGAAACTACTCATATCAGGGTATAAAGTTCAATTTTAATAAGAAATGACCAAGGAGATAAACTTTCCTTTGGTCATTTATTTTTTTGCTTTTTCTCTTTTTCTTTTCCATTACCGTTACCATTGCCATTATTATTATTATTGCTATTATTTTTTCTTGTTTCTGGTGCAGGTTGAGTAACTTTTTGTCCTTGGCTTATAATCAAATCTATCTTTCCACTTTTTTCATAAGAGGTACCAACAGTAGGAGATTGACTTATAACTAGACCATTTGCTACATTATCGCTGTATTCATAACTTATATTTCCAAGTAAAAATTCATTACTATTTATAATAGATTCAGCAGTATCTTGAGATTTTCCAACTAATAGTGGTACTTGCCTTTCTTCACTTGGTTGCAACTTGTCATTATTTTCTTTACTAGTGGTTCCTAAAGTATTTTCTTCGATGCTGCTATTTATAGGAGAATCTTTATATCCTGTACTTTTAGAGAATCCTCCATAGAAATATTCGCCTAAGGCAAAGGCAGCAATGCAAAACGCAATCATCCCAATTGGTAAAATAAATTTTTTGGATTTACTTTTTAGGTTGTTTATATGTAAAGTATTAGTAACGTTCTTTAATAGCACAGTTTCTTGTATTGGCTCTTTGCTCATAATCACAGTGGGATCAATTTCTTTATGGGTATCAATCATGACAGTTGAATCTTCTATTAATGTGCTATCAAAGTCTATTTTTAAGTTAGGATTTTCTTTTATTGAGCTTAAAACATTAGCAAATTCTTTAGCTGATTTAAATCTATCAGCTGGATTTTTTTCTAAGGCTTTTAGAATTACTAAATTAATGTTCTCAGGTATATCTGAAATAAAATTCTTTGGAGGAATAACAGGCTCTTGTATATGCATAATTGCTACTGAAATAGACGTTTTCCCATTAAAAGGAACATTCCCAGTAATCATTTCATACATGACAATACCAAGAGCATAGATGTCAGTTCTGAAATCAACGTATCCTCCTTTAGCTTGCTCAGGTGAAAAGTAGTGTACTGAACCTATAATTTTATTTGAATTTGTTATTGTTGAAGAATTTGGAAGTTTTGCAATTCCGAAGTCTGTTAATTTTGCAATGTTATCATCTGAAATTAAAATATTATCACACTTTATATCTCGATGAATTATATTATTTTTATGAGCGTATATTAAAGCTTCAGCCATTTGTAAAGATATATTTAAGGTAGTATCAGGGCTGAGACGTACATTATCCCTTAATACTTGTTTTAATGTTTTACCATTAATATATTCCATAACAATAAAATTAATATTATTCTCTGAGCCAATATCATAAATATTTACTATATTTGGATGTGATAAACTTGCAATTGAATTTGCCTCTCTCTTAAATCTGAGAATAAATTCTTCATTATTACTTAATTCTGATTTTAATATTTTTACAGCTACAAATCTATTTAATAAATGGCATTTTGCTTTATAGACAATTCCCATACCACCTTCACCTATTTTTTCAAGCAACTCATACCTGTTTATAAGTAATGTTCCAATCATATATGTCCCCCTAAAACAGTTGTATATCTATTATATCATAACTAATTTTATATTTGTTTTCAAATAATAGCAAAGAAAAAAGAATATTATTACAGGAAATGTCATTTTGTTTAAATTTATGATTTTATTTTATAGGAAAAAATGTCGTTTTCTTTCACATAAATATTTATTACAGAATATATTATAAACATAGGAAGCACATTAAATATTTTCATTAAAGATCCGTTACTGATAAAGCAGTGCATATGTGCAATAAATGCGTTTTAAAGATACTCAGTTGATTTTGGAGAACATATATCAACTTATACTTTATGTTGAAGATATATTTTAATGATATATGTAACTATAAAAAATTTAAAATGACCAAGTCAATATAAGTAATTTTTATTTCATTTTGAGTTTATATGCAAGGAGTTGTATAGAATGGAAAGATATGAAAATAAATGTAAGTGTACTAAGCATGACTGCGAATTATGTAGTACAATCAAATCAAAACCAGTTAATTTGGAAAAGCATGGTGCAAAATTAGTAACAGTAAAAATAAAAGTAAATAATGTTTGCTTAGGCAAAAAAGTAGCTATTGCAGCTATTTTATATGATGATTGCGATAGAATACTTGCATTCAAAGGATTTGTAACAATGGCACATGAAGATCCTTGCGATCGTGATGCATGTGGAACTATTGAGCGTAAAATAGTGTTCGTAATTCCAGAACACGAAGAATGTGATCCAGAAAGATTAAGAGTTCGTACTATAGGAAATTATATATATCCATGTGAACCCAATAAATAGGTAATTATAAAAAAGCAATTGCGGGATAGGTAAATGAAGCAACCCTGCAGTTGCTTTTTAGTGCAAAAAATTAAAAAAAGATATTTAGATATTCAAGATTTAGGAATAATAGTTTAAACATAGTGAAAAAATACCACTGAATAAAAGTATAAAAGGAGGTATTTTTTATGAAGATAGAAGGTTATTTTAGCGGTATAAAAGCAGCTAATCAAGCTGTAGAAGCATTAAATAAAATAGGCATAAAAGATGCTGTGGCAGATATAAATGATCATTATACAAATGATAACCCAGGACAAAACAGGCCAGGTACTGAAAGCAGCACAAATAGTTTAGCAAACTTAATACTATCTAACGATAATCCTACGGTTGATCCAGGTTATGGGCCAATGGCAGCTGCAAATCCAATGGTAAGCGGTATGGGCGGTTTTGAGGAAATAGCTGATGTAAATTATAAGGTGATTGTAAATACAGATGAAAATAATGCCGAAAGGGCAAAACAAATTATAGCTAAAGCTGGTGGAGAGTTAGACGATCCTAATTTTATAGTTCCTAGTGGGCTAGAAAATATAGGAATGGATGATCTAGTCACCAACATGATAAATGAAATGAATAACATCACACTCTAAAGGTCTTTAAATAGAAAAATAAAAATCTAAAACTTAGAATGTTGGTAATATTTTAAATAATATCATTTATTTTAATATAAAACTTTAGGAGTGTATTTTTTATAATGCAATATCTTAAATTTAGTTTAATAATATAATTTTAACTTATATGTATTCAATAATAAATTTTTATTTGAAGCTGTGATAGGTTAAGTATTCAATTGATACTAACTTCTTGTAAGATGAATTTACTCTTGCAATCAAGAAGTTAGTTTTTCATTTTACTATTTTATTCATATATTTCTCTTGACTTAGAGTTGTCTCGAAGGAGTAATATATTATTAAAGAACTTAATACTAAATTAGAAATAAGGAAGTGCATTAATAATGAAGAATTTTGAATTTTATGCTCCTACGAGAGTGATTTTTGGAAAGGATTCAGAAAAACAGATCGGCACTATTATAAAGAATCAAAATTGTAAGAAAGTCCTAGTTCATTTTGGTGGAAGCAGTGCGAAAAAGTCTGGGCTTTTAGATAAAATTTTTGAATCTTTAAAGAAAGCTGAAATCGATTATGTTAACTTAGGCGGAGTTGTACCTAATCCTAGACTTTCAAAAGTATATGAAGGAATCAATTTATGCAAAAAGGAAAAGGTAGATTTTATATTAGCTGTTGGAGGAGGCAGTGTTATTGATTCAGCAAAAGCAATAGGATATGGCATAGCTAATGAGTGTGATGTATGGGATATATATAGTAAAAAAGTTATTCCAACCGGCTGCTTACCTGTTGGGGCAGTTTTAACTATTGCAGCTGCAGGAAGTGAAATGAGCAATTCATCGGTTATTACAAATGAAGAAGGATGGCTGAAAAGAGGATGTAATTCTGAGTATGCACGTTGTAAATTTGCAATTATGAATCCGGAACTTACTTATACATTACCTAAATATCAGACTGCCAGTGGAGCTACTGATATATTAATGCATACTATGGAACGTTATTTTACAAAAGAACAGAGCATGGAGATAACAGATAGAATTAGCGAAGGATTAATGAGAACAGTAATTCATAATGTAAAAATATTAATGGAAAATCCAACAGATTATAATGCACGTGCTGAAGTAATGTGGGCAGGAAGTCTTTCGCATAATGATTTAACTGGATGTGGTTCAGTTGGTGATTGGTCATGTCATCAATTAGAACATGAACTTGGAGGTATGTTTGATGTTGCCCACGGAGCTGGTTTGGCAGCAGTTTGGGGAAGCTGGGCTAGGTATGTGTACAAAAGTAATATAAGCCGTTTTGTACAATTCGCTGTAAACGTAATGGGAATAACCAATGACTTTTATAATCCAGAAAAAGTTGCATTAGAGGGAATCGAAGCAATGGAAAGTTTTTATCATTCTATTGATATGCCAATATCAATAAAAGAGCTTGGAGTTAATTTGACAGATGATCAAATTGATGAACTAGCTTATAAATGTAGCTTCAAAGATACTAGAACCATAGGGGAATTCCAAAAACTTAATATGGAAGACATGAAAAAAATTTATATAATGGCTAGATAAAAATTATTTCAGGAATTATAGTCAGCGTTATAAATTTTTAAAGAGCCAAAAAGCAGACAAGATCAGCTTTTTGGCTCTTTTATACGTTAATAAGTGGTGATAAATTTTTAGAGAATTTGATCAGTAAACATGATAAGACTCAACTTAGACAAAAAATTGAATACAATATATAATAGATAACTATTTTAAAGGAGAATAAAATGAAGGTTATAATTATAGGTGGAGGATGGGCAGGGTGCTCAGCCGCATTAGAAGCAGTAAAATTAGGTGCAGAAGTTGAGTTATATGAGAGAACTGACTTGCTACTTGGAGTAGGAAATGTTGGTGGGATAATGAGGAATAATGGAAGATATACTGCTGCAGAAGAGCTGATAAATCTTGGCGCAGGTGATTTCATAAGAATTATGGATTCGATAGCAATTCATAAGAATATAGATTTCCCAGAACACAAACATGCATGGCTATGTGATATAGGTAAAGCTGAACCTATTGTTCGAAGATATTTAATAGAATGTGGAGTTAAAATATTTTTGCAAAGTAGAATAATAGATGTAAATATGGAAGGCAATAAAATAAAATCATTGGTATTATTTAATAAAGATATTGTAACTGGAGATGTATTTGTAGAAACTACAGGTTCAACAGGATCAATGCCTAATTGTGTGAAGTATGGAAATGGATGCGTTATGTGTACATTAAGATGTCCTAGCTTTGGTGCAAGAGTTAGTATAAGCAGTAAGGCAGGAGTAAATGACTTAGTAGGAGAAAGAGCAAATGGAATGAAGGGCGCAATGAGCGGATCATGTGAATTTCCTAGAGAATCTTTATCAAAAGACATAATAAAAGAATTAGAGAAAAGTGGAGTTGTAGTTATTCCTATACCCAAGGAAGATATACATTTTGAAAAGTTAGAACAAAAAGTATGTCAACAATATGCGACCTTAGAATTTGCGGAGAATATTATATTATTAGATACAGGACGCGTAAAGCTTATGACATCTCACTATCCACTAGATAAATTAAGGAAAATAAAAGGATTAGAAAATGTAGTTTATATAGATCCACTAGTTGGAAGTAATGGTAATTCAATTAGATATTTATGTGCTGCGCCTAGAAATAATTCAATGCAAGTAAATGGCGTTGAAAATTTATTTTGTGGAGGTGAAAAAAGTGGATTCTTTGTAGGTCATACTGAGGCTATGACTACAGGGACTTTAGCAGGTTATAATGCAGTTCAATATTTGGTGAAAAAGCCTTTATTAGAATTGCCAAGAGAGCTTGCTACAGGTGATATTATTGCATATGCAAATGACAAAGTTAAGGAAGGAAAAATGAGTGAAAGATATACATTTTCAGGAGCAGAATATTTTGAAAGGATGAAAGGTTTAGGATTGTATAGCATAGATAATGATGAAATAAGATCAAGAGTTAAAAAACTAAATCTAACAAATATATTTTCAAAGCAATGTAAAAACTAGGTTTCTATAGTTAAAAATATTAAATTTTGGGGAGCTTTTATTAGCTTCCCAATAATTATGAATAAAAATAAGAATATAAATTCTATGAATTCATGTTATAATAAATATAAAATATGGTAATGTACATAAAGAATTATTTTTAAGGAATAATAACGCAATGTTAAGTAAAAATAAATAAGTAATTATTAATAATAATTACGTCCTAAATAAAGAGAGATAATTTATTTAATTAAAACGTTATATCCAATTAGTGTAATACATTGTTATGGAGGATATTATGAAAAGTATAGAAAAAGGAAAAAAACTATTTTTATCCATGGTAATAGCAATATTAGCTGTAAGTATAGTTACAACTGCATTTA
Organism: Clostridium beijerinckii; assembly: GCF_036699995.1. Taxonomy (NCBI): domain Bacteria; kingdom Bacillati; phylum Bacillota; class Clostridia; order Eubacteriales; family Clostridiaceae; genus Clostridium; species Clostridium beijerinckii. Next base: position 2,146,711 of record NZ_CP144906.1, read on the forward strand.
GCTATTTTATGCAAGGAAACATAGGAATAATTTCAGGACTAACTAGGACTGTAGTAGAAGCTATTCTCTTATATTTTATATTTAAAGGAAAAGCATGGGCTAAGATTATAATGATAATTTTGCTTATAATTGTCATTCTAGCGGCAGTTGCAGCAATTATGATTTCGCCTAATATAATGATTACTATTTTAATGATAGTGTATATCTTTAGCGTATATATTATAGGAATATCGCCAAGTGTTAAAGAATATTTAAAGTCAATTAATAATAAGTAAAGAAATAAATAAAGAGGTATTTTGATTTTTATCAAAGTGCCTCTTTATTTATTGCCTTAAGTAATATGGGTAGAATTCTTTTATGTAGAATACATCCGAATCATTTTATAGCAAAGATTACTAATTGTAAAACCAGCTTAACTTTATTAAGTTTCTATTTATAAAGAAATAATATAAATAAGTTTTTGTATTATTTAATAAAATTTAATTAAAATAAAATTATGATATAATAGGCATAAAACTCTTATAGTTTTATATAAAATTGGGGTGATAATATGTCAATTACTGTAGGGAAATTATTTGGAAATGGGGCTGTTTTATATCAAATGAAACTGCTAGCAGGACAGAAAGGTCTTAATAATCTAGTGGAATGGGTACATATTATTGAAAATGATGAGGTGAGTGAATTTCTTCATGGAAATGAAGTTGTCCTTACGTCAGGCATTCTAAATGATGGTGATGGATGGTTGTTAGAATATACAAAAAAACTATATGCTGCTCGGGCAAGCGCTTTTGTTGTAAATATTGGGCCATACACCAAGTCAATACCTAACGATGTTATAGAATATTGTAACCAAATAAAAATGCCTCTTTATACTATTCCATGGGAAACAAGAATGGTAGATTTAACACGGAATATATGTTATCGAATAATGCAAAGTGAGCAAGTAGAAATAAGTATAGCAAGTACGATTAAGAATATTATATTTAAAACAGGTGATATAGAAACATTAATTTTACAGATGGAGAGATATGGGTATTTGAGAGACAGTCATTTCTGCTTTATAGTCATGTCCTTTGAACACAAAGAAGACAATCAATTAGAATTTGATATGAATAAAATTAAAATGTATTCAGAAAGATTAGCTAGAAGTATTCATGAATTATATATTTCATTTTCATATAAAGATTCTTGGGTTCTGGCTCTTGTGAATTATGGAAATTACGATGTCACTAATTTTGTTGATACTTTTTTTAAGAATTGGAATGAACCTTCATGGAAGGTTCATATGGGAATAAGTGAAAATAAAGCAGGCATTAAAATGCAGGCGGAGAATTTTAATAATGCTTTCACAGCAATGACGATGGCCAAAAAACAAGGCAAAGAAATGGTGTTTTATGATAAACTAGATATTCATAAATTGCTTTTAAATGCTAAGGATAAAGAAGTGCTTAAAGAATATTACAAGGATACTCTAGGTAAGTTAGAAAAATATGATAAGGAAAATAACACTGATTTAATGAGCTTCTTATATATGTTTTTACAGAACAACGGTAGTCAAAGTCTTGTTGCTGAGAAACAATATATTCATAGGAATACAGTAAATAATCAGCTTAAAAAGATTGAAAAGATTACTGGATATAATCCATCAAATTTGGAAGAAAAACTACGATTTTATTTAGGTTTTTTTGTGAAGGATGTTATGTAGGGCAACTTGGGACTTGTTATTTATATTCATGTGACTAAATGTGCAGTTGCACAAATAAACTTAGTCACTTATTCATTGATATAACAGTTTTACTAGTATATAATAAAAACAACTTAAAGGAAAAACGAATTTAATAGAGATAACAGCAACGGAGCTTGTTCACTTGAATAAGTTCCGTTTTTTTATTTGAGGAAAATATTAAATGTATATGAGGGAGTGTATAAAGATGAATGGTGAAGAAATTAGGAGTACTTTAAAAGAATATAATTTACAATCATGGAGCAAACAAAGAAATTTAAATCCTATTTCAGTTGAAAAAGCTGATGGTATTTACTTTTGGGATTATGATGGAAATAGATATTCAGATATGTCGTCACAACTTGTTAATATGAATTTAGGTTTTGGAAATAAAGCGATTGGAGATGCAATAAAAGAACAAGTAGATAAATATTGTTTTGTAGGGCCATCTTATGGAGCCGAATCTAGAGCCAAGCTTGCAAAGAAGATCATTGAATTAATGCCTGATAATATGGGCAAGGTATTTTTCACAAATGCAGGTGCAGAATCAAATGAGAATGCTGTAAAGATAGCAAGAATGTTCACAGGTAAGACAAAGGTGTTCAGCCGTTATAGAAGTTATCACGGATCTTCGTTTGGTGCTGGTAATTTAACAGGTGAACCTAGAAGATATCAATTAGAACCTGGTATTCCAGGATTCGTAAAATTCTTTGATCCATATATTTATAGAGAACCAATAGAATTCGAATCAGAAGAAGCTGCAACAAAATATTACTTGGCCAAGTTGAGAGAACAAATAATTTATGAAGGACCTGATAGTGTGGCTGCAATAGTTTTAGAGACTATAACAGGTTCAAATGGAGTTATCATTGCGCCAAAAGGATATCTTCCAGGAGTTAGAGCTTTATGTGATGAATTTAAAATCTTAATGATTTGTGATGAAGTTATGACAGGCTGGGGCAGAACGGGTAGAATGTTTGGCTTTGAGAATTTTGATGTAAAACCAGATATAGTAACTTTTGCAAAAGGTGTTACTTGTGGATATGTTCAACTTGGTGGAGTTGTAGTAAGTAAAGAAATAGCAGCTTACTTTGATGATAATTTATTATCTTGCGGACTAACTTATAGTGGACATCCCCTAGCTTGTGCAGCAGGTGTAGCGTGTATAAACTATTATGAAGAAGCAGGTATACTAAAAAATGTTAACGAAGTAGGTAGTGTACTTGGTGAAAAACTAGAAGAGATGAAAGCTTCTCACCCATCAGTTGGAGATGTGAGGTATATTGGATTATTTTCAGCAGTGGAATTAGTAAAGGATAAAGGAAGCAAGGAACCCTTAGTACCATATGGAAAGGATCCAGAAGGAGTTATGGGGAAAATTTTAGGATTATTAAAGGAAAGAAAGTTTATGACATATACTCATGAGAACATGATACTTGTTGCCCCTCCACTAATAATTACTAAGGAGCAATTAGAAGAAGAGTTAGCTAAATTAGACGAAGTACTTGGAATTGTAGACAAACAATTTATCTAGATGAGGTGAGAAAATGGCATATGAGTTTAGTTTACCAAGACGTACGATTATTGGAGATAACGCATTAGAATCAAGCGAGAGCTTGATAAAATCCCTTGGGAAAAAAGCATTTATTGTATCTGGAAAAAATGTAACTAGAATTGGAACAGTTAAAGTTTTGACAGACTGTTTAGATAACTTAGGAATTGAATATGAAATTTTTAATGATATTATTGGAGAGCCAACCGATTTAATGATTGAAAGTGGAGTAAAAGCCTATAAAAACGCTAAATGTGATTTCTGCATAGCAATTGGAGGAGGAAGTCCATTAGATAGCGGTAAAGCTATTGCTGCCATGACAAAATTAGAAGGTTCAATATCTGATTACATGGGAAAAACAATTGAAGGAGATTTTCCACCATTGGTTTTGATTCCAACTACAGCAGGAACAGGTTCAGAAGCTACCAAATTTACGGTTATTACAGATTCAAAGAGGAATATAAAAATGCTTCTAAAGGGAGAAGCATTACTACCTGATTTGGCAGTGATTGATTCAAAATTCTCAATGACATCACCTAAAAGCGTAACAGCGGCAACGGGCATGGATGCGTTAACTCATGCAGTAGAAGCGTATACATCAAGAAAAGCAAATTCACTAACAGATACCTTTGCATTATCTGCAATCAAAAGAATTTTTGAGTTTTTACCATTGGCTTATAAAGATGGTGAAAATAAAAAGGCTAGAGAAGAAATGGCCATTGCTGCATATGAAGCTGGTGTATGTATAAATAATTCTTCAGTTACCTTGGTGCATGGCATGAGCAGACCAATTGGAGCTAATTTTCATGTTGCTCATGGAATTTCAAATGCTATGCTTATAAAGGAATGTTTATCTTATGTTTTAGATGGAAGCTATGAACGTTTTGGTACAATAGGTAGAGCAATTAATGTAGCAGACGATAAGAAAAGTGATAAGGAAGCAGCAGAAGCTTTTCTAGAAAAATTAACAGAGTTATGTAACATATGTGAAATACCAACTTTAAAAGAGTATGGAATTAATAAAGAAGAATTCAATAAAGTAGTAGATAAGATGGCGCAAGATGCTATGAACAGTGGAAGTCCATCGAATACTATAAAAGAAGTTAAAAAGGAAGACTTATTAACTATATACAGTAGATTATGGTAAATATAAAATAATTGCAACGGTGCAAAACAAATAGTTTTGTACCGTTTTTTGTTTAAAAGGAGGCGTAAATCAATGAGTATGTTGAATGAAATAGATACAGAATTTGAAAGCAGAAATGTTTTTAGGACAAGAGAAGAAAAAGTAGAAATTAAAATTGAAGATTTAAGTATGGTTTATCAAGATAAGAATGGGGGCGAACCAGTAACAGCACTTAAGAATGTTAATTTAGAAATTAAAGAAGGAGAATTTATTTCATTACTAGGTCCTTCTGGTTGCGGAAAGACAACGTTACTTCGTATTATAGCTGATCTATTGCAACCTTCTTCAGGAAAAGTGATAGTACGAGGACAAAGTCCAAGAGAAATAAGACTTCAAAAGAAATATGGCATCGTATTTCAAAATCCAGTTCTATACGATTGGAGAACAGTAAGAAGAAATGTTTGTATGCCAATGGAGCTTCTAGGAATGAAGAAGCAGGATCGTACTTCAAGAGTTACGGAAATGCTTGATCTAGTAGGACTTACTAACTTTGGTACGCATTATCCTTATGAATTAAGTGGAGGGATGCAGCAAAGGGTTGGTATAGCAAGAGCATTAGCCATTAATCCGGAAATACTTCTTATGGATGAACCATTCTCAGCTTTAGACGAATTTACACGTGAAAAGCTTCATGAAGATCTTTTAGAAATATGGACAAAGACCAAAAAGACAGTAGTTTTTGTAACCCATAATATTTCAGAAGCAGTATTTTTATCGGATAAAGTTGTGGTTTTATCTCCACATCCAGGACGTGTTTCTGCTGTGATTGATATTGACATACCAAGACCAAGAAATATGGAATCAAAGCAGTCAAAACAATTTTATGATTATATAACCAAAATAAGAAATAGCTTTGAGGGGGTATGATTATGATTAGCAGGAAAGAGAAATATAAAGTTAATCTAGTTTGGGCTATAGGCATCTTTATAGCTTGGGAATTAGTAGCTTTCTTTCTAGAACAAGTGATGCATGATCCAATGGCTGGAGCAAAATTGCCTTATCCACATAGTGTCATCATATCAATAGCAGAAAATTTCACTGATTTAATGAGCGCAGCTGGACTTACTTTTTCAAGAGCTGTATTTGGGTTTGCACTTGGAGCTGCAATAGGATTTGTTTTAGCAATAATTATGAGTTTATCGAAAATAGCAGAAAAAATATCATTACCTTATTTAATAATATCACAAATGATACCTGTTTTAGGGTTAGCTCCTATAATCTTTACTTTAGTCAGGGATATGAATACTTCTAGAATAGTAATTGCGGCATATATCACATTTTTCCCAGTTTCAGTAAATATGCTTAGTGGATTAAATAGTGTAGAAAGCGATAAAAAAGAATTGCTATACTCATATGCTGCAAAAAAGAAAAGCATATATTATAAGCTTATGATTCCATATTCAATGCCATATTTATTTGCTGGTTTAAAAATAGCGGCACCAATGTCAATAACAGCATCTATCTTAGTTGATATGTTAGGTTCAAGTGGTGGAATTGGAGTGAAACTTTTATACTCGTTATACTCAGGAACAAAAGATGTATTCTGGGGATCAGTAGTTACCAGCGCTTTAATGGGGATTTTGAGTTATTTTATAGTAATATTATTCGAAAAAATTTGTATGCCTTGGAGAAAACAGACTACATAGGGAGGTAATTTTATGAATGAAAAAATTAAAAATGTCTTATGGCCTTTAGGCTTTGGAATATTAATGATAATCGCATGGCAAGTTGGTATCATTCATGATGCATTAGGTTTTAAACCCTTTCAATTACCAGTACCATCACAAATTATTAAAACTTTAAGTGATAATTTTTCTAAAGCTCTAACTGATACGATGATTACAGTTTCAGGGGCATTGGTAGGACTTGCTTTAGGATGCATAATTGGATTTATTGTCGCAGTGATAGCTACGCAGTTTCCAAAGTGGGGATATACAGGACTTAGTGTAATAGCAGCATTTAATGCAATTCCAATAGTTGCATTATCGCCTATTATGAATCGTTGGTTTACAAGTGGTTTTGCACAAAAGGTTGGTGTTGTAACGGTTGTATGTATGGCAGCTATGGCAATTAACTCATATAGGGGATTAAATGATTTAAAACCATTTGCAAAAGATTTATTAGAGTCATATGCAGCACCAGAAAAAATTATATTTTTCAAGCTTCGTTTACCTAATTGTCTTCCGAGTGTTTTAACTGCATTAAAAATTAATGTGGCAGCAGCAATAATGGCGGCTATGATAAGTGAATACTTTGCAGCATCAACTTCAGGTATTGGTTTTGGAATTAAAGATAATTTAAGAAAAGGAATGATGGCCATGGGGTGGTCCTATATAGTAATGGCAGCATTAGTTGGGATTGTTTTATACTTAATTATTTTATTAATAGAACGTAGAACCATAAAATGGCATGCATCACAAAGATAATACCAACTTTAAAATAGAAAAGTTTAGTTCAACCTAATATACTATTTGCTTTATAAGCAAAATTGAAAGTCACCGATATCTCTTAGAATTTCAAGAGAACACACAGATGGCATGTATAAGATAAATAATATTTATTTAATAAGGAGGAATTTATTATGAAAAAGAAGTTATTAGCTTTAGGGTTAGCTGTATTAATGATGGGGACGATGCTTATAGGATGTGGATCAAAAACATCAGAAACAACAGCGAAAGATGCAACTAAATCAGAGGATACTACAAAGAAGGATGGGGAGTTAGAAAAAGTAACACTTCAATTAAAATGGCTTCCGCAATCACAATTTATGGGATATTACGTAGCAGCAGCAAAAGGTTACTATAAAGATGAAGGAATAGATATTCAAATTCTTCCAGGAGGAAGTGACATTATTCCAGAGCAAAATGTTTATAATGGTGTAGCCAATATAGGGGTAACTTGGGTTTCAAGTTTGATGACTTACCAAGCTCAAGGGTATGATTTACAAGAAATCGCTCAAGTATTTCAAAAATCAGGCATGTTACTAGTATCTAAAAAAGAAAAAGGTATTAATTCGCCAAAAGATTTAGCTGGTAAAAAAGTAGGTAACTGGTTTGGTGGTAATGAATATGAACTTCTTGCTCTGCTTTCAAAATACAATTTAGATAAAGACAAAGACCTAAAACTTGTACAACAAGACTTTACAATGGATCAATTAAAAGAAGGATCAGTTGATGCAGCATCAGCAATGACTTATAACGAATTTGGTTTATTACTTGAAGGCGGCATGAAGAAAGAGGATTTAAATGTAATTGATATGAACAATGAAAGTGTTGCAATGATGGAAGATTGTTTATTTGTAAACTCTGAATGGGCAGGTAAGAATAAAGATTTATTAGTTCGTTTCTTAAAAGCATCTATAAAGGGGTGGAAAGATGCAGTCCAAGATCCAGAAGCAGCAGGAAAAACAGTTTATGATGTAGATAAATCAGTTTCATTAGATCACCAAGTTTATATGGCGAAAGAAGTTGCTAAACTTGTTGCACCTCAAGGATTTGATACTTCAAAAATTGGACAAATCGATATGAATGCAATTAAGCAAACAGGGGATTTCTTAAAACTTTATAATAAAGATTTAGCTAAAACTCCAGTGGTAGATGATACAACATTCACTTCAAAGTATTGGGAAGAAGCAACAAAATAATATGATAAAAATTGATTCCTGTGTGGTTAAATCCACACGGAATCATCTTAAAATTTATATAACAAAATTTTAATTTGAGAAAGTAATTTATCACAAAAGAACTAATTTATTAAAAAACAAATACATTAGGAAGCTTAAATCAAAAGTACAACAAAAAGCAGAAGCATTAAAGAGAAAATTATTAACTAAATTAGTTATTTAGATATTAAGGATATATATAAATGGAAGGAGAATACTTATGGATTTAATTATTAAGAATGGAACTATTGTAACACCATTAGAATCTTATGTAGCTGACCTTGCTGTAAAAGGTGGAAAGATTGTAGCGATTGGAACAGGTTTTTCAGAAGAAGGTGCAAGTGTTGTAGATGCTAAAGGCAAGTTAATATTACCAGGGGCTATAGACGCACATACTCATTTAGCTATGCCGTTTGGAGGTACTGTTTCAGCTGACAGCTATCTTGCCGGAACACGGGCAGCTGCATGTGGAGGTGTTACAACAGTATTTGATTATCCAATGCAAAGAAAAGGCAACGGAATAATTGAAACCATTGAAACAAGAAAAGAAATGTGTGATCCAGAGGCGTGCGTAGATTATGCATTTCATTGTATCATAACTGATTTAAATGAAGGAACTATCTTAGATGAATTTGAAGATGCAGTTGAATATGGAGTACCTAGTTTTAAATGTTTCTTAGTTTATAAAAAAGAGGGGATGATGGTGGATGATGCGACTTTAGTGAAAATACTATTGAAGGCTAAAGAAACTGGGGCGATGACAAACATCCATGCTGAAAATCCCGATTTGATTGACTTAAATATTGAAAACTTCTTAAAAGAAGGAAAAACTTCAGCATGGTATCACTACTTAAGCAGACCAGAATTTGTTGAAGCTGAGGCAGATAAAAGGGCAGTGCATTTAGCTAAATCCATAGGAGCGCCACTATATTTAGTTCATATGGCAGACAAGGAAGGATTAGAAACTGCTATTGAAGCCAAAAGAGAAGGTCATGATATATATGTTGAAACATGCCCACAATATTTGGAATTTACGTGCGATGTTTATAAAAGAGAAGATGGCAGAAATTTTGTATGTTCACCACCAATGAAAGGGCAAGAAAGTCAAGATGCACTTTGGAAAGCTATTAAATCAGGAGATATTGATACTGTAGCTACAGACCACTGCCCATTCCAAAGCTATGAAAAGGACTGGGGGAAAGATGATTTTACGAAGATTCCAAATGGGTGTGCAGGTGTAGAAAATTTATATCCATATATGCTTTCAGCAGCAAATGAAGGAAAAATCACTTTTAATAGAGCGGTAGAATTATGTTCATTTAATCCAGCTAAAATATTTGGATGCACAGAAAAAGGTTCTCTAACAGTTGGAAAAGATGCAGACATTGTAATTTATGATCCAAATAAAGACTTCACAATTTCGGTAGAGAATATGCATTCAGATTATGATCATACAATTTGGGAAGGTAAAACTCTTCATGGATATCCAGTACAAACTTATGTGCGTGGAAATTTAGTTTATGATAATGGTGAATTCGTTGGAAAAGCAGGATTTGGACAATTTGTAAAACGAGTAGGAAGAAAGTAAATTGGAACTTGGCTTTGGTGATATTTAGTACCTTGACTGTAGTTCAAGCTATCTAGGATTATGATAATGATGTTATCTACAGATTAAGAATAATGAGAGTTACAGAGGCTAAACATCAGATAAATTATAATTTAGGAGGAATGGAAATGAGTAGTTTATTTTATAAAGATATTTCAACAAATGAATATGTGTCAGGATGTTTGTTATGTGATGAAGCACCTTGTCGCAAAGCTTGTCCCAACTCCCTTGAAGTGGATACTATTATTCGCTCTTTAAGGTTTGAAAATAAGGCTGGGGCAGTAAATAAACTGCCCAATCTACTTCCTTGTGACACATGTGAAGAAAAGCCATGTAAGGAGGCTTGCTTAAAAGGAAAAATTAATGAATCAGTACCAATTGACAAAGTTATGAAAGCAATATCAACTGAATCTAGAGTTAAAGAAAATGAAGTTGATTTAGTAATAGATTTCTGTGGTGTGAAGTGTGAAAATCCATTTTTCCTTTCATCATCAGTAGTTGGAAGTAATTACGAAATGGTAGCTAAAGCATTTGAAATGGGCTGGGCAGGGGTAGCATTTAAGACTATTGGTATGTTTGTACCCAAGGAGGTTTCACCAAGGTTTACTGCTTTAAGTAAAGAAAGTGTTCCATTTGTTGGTTTTAAAAATATAGAACAGATTTCAGATCACACGCTAGAAGAGAATATAGAATTCTTAAAAAGATTGAAAAAAGACTATCCAAGCAAAATTATTGTTGCATCAATTATGGGGCAAAATGAAGAAGAATGGACTAAATTGGCCAAGCTAATGACAGAGGCAGGAGCAGATATTATTGAATGTAATTTCTCATGTCCACATATGACAAGTAAAGGCGTAGGTTCAGATGTTGGACAAAATCCAGATTTGGTAGCACTATATACTAAAGCTACTAGAAAGGGAACAAATTTACCTATACTTGCGAAGATGACACCTAATATTGGAAATATGGAAATACCAGCAATGGCTGCAATGGAGGCAGGAGCAACAGGGATTGCAGCAATTAATACAATTAAGAGTATTATGAATTTAAACTTAGAAAACTTTGAATCAGAACCTAATGTTGAAGGTAAGACTAGCGTAGGAGGATACTCAGGAAAAGCAGTAAAACCAATTGCTTTACGATTTATTCATGATATGAAAGCTTGTGAAGAACTAAAAGATGCGCCAATAAGTGGGATGGGCGGCATTGAGACCTGGAAAGATGCAGCTGAATTTATGGCCTTAGGATGTGAAAATTTGCAAATAACAACGTCTGTAATGCAATATGGCTATAGAATTATCGATGATTTAATTAATGGGATGAAATTGTACTTAAGTTCACAAGGTTATAAAAATATATCTGAAATTGTTGGTAGTGCTTTACCTAATATTGTGCCAACAGATAAACTTGATAGAGATAGCATTTGTTATCCAAGGTTTGATAGGCAAAAGTGCATAGGATGTGGAAGATGTTACTTATCATGTTATGATGGAGGGCACCAGGCAATTAAGATAGATGCAAATACAAGAATGCCAATCTTGTTAGTAGATAAATGTGTAGGCTGTCAATTATGCAGTACTGTATGTCCTGCAAGAGCAGTAGAACCAGGAAAGAGAGTGAAAAAATAATTACTATACTAAATTTAAAGGGGGATATTCATATGTTAACTTGTAATAAAGAAAGGCTTCAAGATAAAATCACAACATTTAGTAAATTCGGAGATACAGGTAAAGGAGGAATCACAAGATTGTCTTTATCACCTGCTGCTTTAGAAGCAAGAGAGGAATTTTGCAAAAGATGCAAAGCACTTGGTATGGAGATAAAAACCGACGATATGGCGAACATATACGCAACCATTCCGGGAGAGGAAAAGTTACCTGCTATTATGATGGGATCTCATGCTGATTCAGTTAAACAAGGTGGTAATTATGATGGTATTTTGGGAGTTCTTACTGGATTAGAAGTTGCAGAAACTATAGTAACTGAAAAAATAGCTCATAAACATCCAATAACAGTTGTTATATGGACTAATGAAGAAGGGGCACGCTTTGAACCAGCAATGATGTCATCAGGTGTTATTACAGGAAAATTTGATAAAGATGTTATGTTAGCATCCAAGGATGCTGAAGGAGTTACATTTAAGGAAGCATTAGAAGCCAGTGGATATATGGGAAAAATAGAAAATAGAATGAATCCAGAAAAATACAGGGCACTAGTTGAATTACATGTTGAACAAGGACCTGTTTTAGAAGATGAAAAAATTGATATAGGAGTAGTTGAAGGTGTTTGCGGAATGATAAATTATGAATTTACATTTACAGGGCAAGCAGATCATGCTGGAACAACTCCAATGAAATATAGAAAAGATGCTCTATATGCGGCTGTAAAAACTATTCAATATCTTCATGATGAACTTGACAAGCTTGATAGTAAGCTTGTATATACAACAGGAAAGATTTCAGCTCATCCAAATATCCATACAGTTATTCCTGATTGTGTTAAATTTACTTTGGATGCAAGGCATCAAGATCCAGAAGTAATTAATCAGGTTCTTGAAATAATTAAAGCTATTCCTAAAGTTGTTGAAAAATGTGAAACAAGTTATGAAAAAGCTTGGGCAAGAAATACAGTTCATTTTTATACTGAGTTTGTAGATTACGTTGAAAAAAATGCAAAAGAATTTGGATATTCAACAAAAAGAATGTATAGTGGTCCTGGACATGATGCACAATTTATTACAGATATCATTCCAACTACAATGATCTTTGTTCCAAGTGAAAAGGGACACAGTCATTGCGAAAAAGAATTTACACCACTTGAAAACTGTTTAAAGGGTGCAAATGTTTTGTTGAAAACAATATTAGATATTGATAATAATTGATTTTTACAAAATTAATTAAAAACAATTTCATGACGGTTATGCCATGAAATTGTTTTTATATTTACAATTAAAAAATAGTATAATTATACTATTTTTTACTGATATAACATCTATATATGATTGTTTGTTCCAGGCTCTGAAATATTTTTAAGAGCAACTTCAGCATTATCTTGTAGATTTGGTTCTTGTGAAATATCACCAAGAGAAACGATACCGATAACACTGTTATTTTCTACAATAGGTAATCTTCTTATTTGATGTCTGCTCATTAGCCTTACTGCATCATGAACATCCATATCAGGACTTCCTGTAACAGGATTTGAAGTCATATAATCACATATCTTTTGTTGATCTGCACTTGCACCTGATGCTACGCAATCCAAAGCAATATCTCTATCTGTAATCATTCCAACTAATTTGTTTGAGTTATCACAAACAGGTATTGCGCCCACGTCAAATTGTCTCATCATTTGAGCAGCTCTTTCAATAGAATCTTCTGAATTTAAACTCACTATATCTTTTGACATTACATCTTTTATTTGCATAATGATCACCTCCAAAAATATATTTCCCTATGAATATGTTTTTTATTATTAAAATTTCTTAGCTAATAAAAATTTAGAATGAATAGATTTATCGAAATACTTATGTTAATTCTTGAAATAAAAAATGCAGAAAAAGCATCTATTTTTTAAGAGAGGTGAAATATTATTAAATTTTAATTAATAGGATAAAGTTAACATTTAAAATGTTATAATATTGTAGAGTAATATTACTTAATACTTTCACGCTATAAAAAGTGAAAAAGAGAAGTAGGAGGATAAAATGAATAATATTGTGTTTCTTAATGCAAGCAGAATAAACTTTGATGGACAACTTGATTTTTCATCGCTAGATAATTTAGGTAAAGTGACTAAATATGAAGATAGCAGCAATGATGAAATCTTAGAACGGGTAATAGAACAAAATATTGTAATTACAAAGGAACTTACAATTAGCAAGGAGTTAATAGAAAAGTTTCCATCCAGTGTTAAATTAATTTGTGAGGCTGGTACTGGGTATAATAATATTGACATTATAGCAGCGAGAGAAAAAGGTATATCTGTATGCAATGTACCAGGATATAGCAGCGAAGCGGTTGCACAACTAGTAATCACATTTATTCTAAATTTAAGTTCATCATTAGCGCAGCAGCAAAGAATGATTGAAAATAAAAATTACAGTAATTTTACTAAATATCTTCAGGTTCCTCATATAGAAATACAAAATAAAACACTTGGAGTTATAGGTGCTGGATCTATAGGAATACAAGTCATGAATGTAGCTAAAGCATTGGGAATGAAAATACTTGTATACAGTAGAAGCTATAAAGATTTAGGAGATTCAAACATCAAATTTGTAAGCCTTGAAGAACTTCTAAAAGAAAGTGATTTTGTTACAATACATTGTCCACTTACTACAGAAACAAGGTATCTTATTGACAAGTCCAGATTAGATTTTATGAAACCGTCATCATTTATTATAAATACATCTAGAGGCGCCATTATAAAGGAAACAGATTTAATTGAAGCTTTGAAAAATAAAAAGATTGCAGGTGCTGCACTTGATGTTCAAGATCCAGAACCTCCAGAATTAAATAATCCACTTTTTAATATGGAAAATGTCATTCTTACTCCACATATAGGTTGGAAATGTTTTGAGTCTAGACAAAGGCTTATAAATTTATTAGCAAATAATATAGAAGCTTTTATTAAGAAAGAACCTGTTAATATTATTGTTTAAGATTAAGTATCAAGCAATAACAAGCAATAAGGATATTTTTGAATTTACAATAGATTCACTAGGTTTTATATGACAAAAACTATATCCCAGCAATTAGTTAATAATAATTGTTGGGATATATACTAGTTGTTTATTGCTACTTAGAAAATTAGTGAGGTTATTTGCTCATCTATTTGCTTTACATATTTTAACCATCTCACCATGATCTCCAATCCAACATTTAATTTCAGGATATTTTGCATTAAGATAATCATAGAACAATATAGGATTTTCGCTATTATCATCAAACATTTCATAGTGCCCTGGAACGACCAAATTCGGTTTAATAGTTCCAGCCAAATCAACGGCTTCTTGGTAAGTTATATTTCCTATTATATTTTCCGTATATCTTTTAGCATCTCGTCCATTGATAGGAAGAAATATAATGTCAAAGTTATCCCACTGCTTTAATTTTGAGAAGATACCATCATACATACATGTATCACCAGAATGGTATACAGTACATCCATTTCCCTCAATTATATAACCTAAGTATGGATAATGCCCGGAGGAATCTTGATCTAAAAACTCATGAGCTGAAGGAATTGCAGATATCTTTAAGTCTTTTTCTGAAATTGATAATCCATCATCCAGACCTATAAATCTATTTTTAGGTATTTTTAAGTCATCTGAAAGTTTATTGATATGAAGCTTTGGCACTACAAACTTTGCGTTGGGTGAACTAATAGATAATTGGTGCCATACATCTCGATCAATATGGTCAGGATGATCATGAGTGCCAATTATAAAATCTGCATTTACAATTTCCGCTGGTTTTAATAGTGGAGGAATCTTTCTGTTAGGCCAATCCGATAGAAATACGTCTAAATAGATAGTGGTTTCAGCCATCTTAATAACGTATCCCAGCTGTCCAAGCCACCAGAACGCAGCATCTCCCTTTTCTAAAATACAGTCATCAATATCTTTTATCAATTCAATTCCAGTTTTCATAATAACACCATCCTTTTCGAAATAATTATATATTACCACAAATGGTTCATATTGTAATTATTTTTTTGAATAGTAAGAATTTGAGAATAGAAAAAATATGTTATAATTAGAGAAATAGTTTTGAGAAAATAAGATAATGATAGGATGAACGAAAATGAATCTAAAAGAACTAAATAATGAAGATATTGAAATTATCTATAATGAACATATGATAAAAGATTTTCCGTATGGGGAATTAAAGCCTCTTGATGTAATACAGAAACTTAATAAAAGAAAAAATTACATATGTATAGGCTTGTATAATAATAATGAACTTCTAGCATACGCACTTTTAGCTTCATCAAAATCATATTTGTTAATTGATTACTATGCGGTATGTAAAGAACATAGAGATGAAGGAATTGGAAGTGAATTTTTAAGTATACTACAGGAGCATTTTAGAAATTATGATGGAATTATAGTAGAAGTAGAGAGAGTAGAATGCGGACCTAATGAAAGCGAGAAAGTGATTAGGAAAAGAAGAATTGACTTTTATAAAAGAAACGGGATGAGAATGACAGATATTTATTGTAAATTATTTGATATAGATTATTGCATTATGTGTTTATGTAATGTAGATCTTGAAGATCTGGCAATTTATGCAGGATTAAAGGATATATACAAAGAAATAATTCCAGGAAGCTTATATTCAAAATATGTTGAATTAAGTTATGTATAGTTTAAATTCTTAAAATGTAAAAGTTCTATTTTTACTACATTGAGATAAGAGCAAAGGCTTATTGAAAAATGTAATTTTAAAATATATAATAATATTATTAAACAGCTACCTAAACCAAAGCTGTAAAAAAAATAAAGATAAATTAATTCTTTCATAATGGCTATGAAGTCTAATTTTTATACTGAAAAAGTATATAAATTAGACTTTTTTTATTTCTGTTAATTAAAAAGATTAAATGCTTTTGTAACTAAAATAAAATTTATTATAAAAGAATTTACAGAAATTAAGTATAAACATGGAGGTATTTATGGTTAATGAAATTGCAGTTTGTGTAAATGATTTTGGAGAGGTTACTGAATATGAGAAAACCAAATTTATTAAGGTTTTTACAAAGCAGAGAAATGAATGGAGAGTGGTTAAAGAATTAGTATTTGAATTCTGTTATACAAAGGATAGTAAAGAAAGTTACTTAGAAGTTTTAAATATTGTGCAAGAGCTAGGAAAATGCAAAGTTTTTGTTGCTAAGAATTTTTCGGATTTAGTTCATACTACATTGGATAAAATGGGATTGAGTTTGTGGAATATGGATGGAAATCCATTATGTTTTTTGGATTATATATTAGAACAAGAAAAAGAGGAAGAGAAAGTAAGTAAATTTATAAATCATTCAGATATAAGTAATGATGGGCAATTTATTATCTCATTAGGTAATGGAGAATGTGGGCGTTATATATTAAATCTTAAGAATTTGCAGAAGGATAATATAGGTATTACGTCTAAGCAAGCTTTGAGGCCATTTCTAAATAGAAAAATTTTTAATGAGTTAATAATAGCCTGCAGCCATATTCCAAATTGGTTAGAAGAAGATTTAACAAAATTGCATCTTAATTTTCAGTTTTCAAAGATTGGAGAAAGTGATTATATTGTGGTAATAAATAATTATGATGAATATTAGGATTTAGATTCTGGATTCAGTATTAAATGCAGGGAGGGAAAAATTGGTGGATATTGAAGTGCGTAATAATAGAAAAATAAATGTAAGTTCTTTTTCAAAAATTATTTCTGAACATTTAAATATTGATAGTAACATTATAAGAAATTATATATTTGCTAATATAAGTATAAGTCTAACAAGAAGCAAAGAAATGAAAAAAGATATTGATAAAATATATTATGAAGATAGACTGAAATATTATAATGCGGCTATAAATGACACTTGTATAAACTATACTACTATAAAGCAAGCAAATATTGAACAAGAAATATATTCACGTAGGATTGTTGGGGTACTTATAGAAGGGGAAACGGATAGTACATTAAGAAGCAAGATTATTAAAGTTCTTAGAAAGTATTATCCAATTATATCTCATATTTCGCTGAATGCTATGCATTTCAGTGAAATATCTTTTCTTTATTTAAAGTTTGGAATAATATATATCTATATGTGAATTATTCCATAGTAAATTTCTAAACTATCCCTAATGGAATCATTATTAAATTTTTTGAAATATATACTTGTTAAATAGCATGTCCAACAAAAATACTTTCATCCAAACCTAAATAATTCAATATCTGCCGTTGATTATCTTTTAGTGGTTTTTGAAACTTTCTTATACAATTGTTATTAACTTTAATTACTTGTATAGGCACATACTCAAAGATACCCATTATAGCTTTTAAACTCGGCTTGGACATTTTTATTTTTCCAGGTCCAAGTATAATCGTATTATCTTTCTTCATCTCACGTCTGACTACATGTTCCATTACTGATAAAATCATTAAACCAATAAGTATCATGTATGTTAAGGCTTCAACTCTTTTGGGAGTTTTTACAAAAAGGTCATCTATAAACTCTGGTGCTTTTAGCTGCTGAAACTTTTTCTCTACGCTGCTTTGAGTTTTGTATTCTTTCAGCATTTCTTCACATGAAATATCAGAATCATTACTTGCTAAGATGAAAGTACACTCTCTTTCAATTGCTGCTTCAATTTTTGAATCTTCACGGTTAATTTCTAAATTAATAGTATATTCATATTCCTTTTGTGAATCCTTATTATCAGCTTTTTTACGCTTACGTTTTTCATTCATTTCAATATTCAAATTAACAGAATGGTATTTTAATTTTTTCCCTTTAGTCTTTAAAAACTCTTCTA
The DNA here is from genome assembly GCF_036699995.1 of Clostridium beijerinckii. Lineage (NCBI taxonomy): Bacteria > Bacillati > Bacillota > Clostridia > Eubacteriales > Clostridiaceae > Clostridium > Clostridium beijerinckii. Next base: position 2,164,963 of record NZ_CP144906.1, read on the forward strand.
TTTCTTTTTGTGAATCTGCTTCGCACGCGAAGCTACGCTTGGAAAATACTTTGATTTTTTTCTCTAATTCGGCATATTCTTTTTCTGCATGCCTAGAAATAGTTTTCCTTTTGGTTTCTTCAAGAGTGAAGGAATAACAGACTGCCAGTTTAACTGGAATCCCCTTATATTCTGATTTATAATCTAATACTTGATATTTAACTTTTTTACCTTGGGCATTTTCAAAAATAACATCTTTTGTTAACTGTCTTTCACTAAAAAATTTACCAATATAGATTTTAGACATATTTGTTGTTTCAGGAGCTCTTGTTATAAATTTTATATCTCTACCATTTGCTTTATTAATATTTTCTTCTGTAAAAAATGCACTATCTGCAACATAGTAGAATGAATCTTTACTAGTTTTGGATTTTTTTAAAATTTCATCAACATCATCTATAGCGTCATTATTATAAGTTTTATCATCTGTATTACCCGAAAGAACTTTTGCGTCTACAACTATACCGTTAGCTGTTCCAATTCCAATTTTTATTTGTTTCTTATCATTTCTTTTATCTTTACTATATCCATAATCAATTGATATTTCATCTATTTTACCTTCTTCTGTTTCATACTGGCCCCACATTACCTTTGAGGTAGTATCGTAATTAATATTCTTTATACTCAATCCATACGTAGCGAAAGCAGTCATACTTATTTCAGAAAAAATTTTTCTTGGACCAGCTTCATGAAAATTATCAAGAAAACAGCCAAATCTATCATCTGTAAGATTATGAGGCTTCGCATCGCTGTTAAATGTCCCTTCAATATCAATATGTTCAAAATACTCATCCATAAGATATAATGGTCGTCTTGAATGACAAAGATTTGCTAAAATCATTTGAGCCATTATCCCATAAGCTATATCAGGCTTTCTCCCATTTTGTTTAGTCAAATATTGATCAAAGATGTTGATAACTCCTAGTTTCTTACACATACCTGCTACAAGCGTCGCTTTTCCATGGCTATATGCTTCCATTTCAATATTTTCCAATAACAACTCTTTATCCATTCCAATCCCCCCATTAAATATTATTTGCATACCGTAATCATAATAATTTTTAGTCAAATAATATAGTGAATAGTTGAGGTTAAATAGGAAAAATTAGTTAGGCGGAATATGAGTTATATATAATGCCGTAAAGAAGCATGATAAGAAAATATTGAAAAATAGGTACATGAAAATGGATTTAATAACTAGGAATATAGAAGCAAAATTTGATGCGGCAGTATATCTATATTTTGCTATTTATATTTCACCAGAAATAGTCGATCAAGGGTTCGTAATTTCTATTCTAAACGATATTGAGGAGTTTGAATCTAAGAAGTTTATAAATGAAAATATTGGGATTGAGCTTGAAAATTATAAGAATAGAATAAAGGAAGTTAAATTGCTAATAAAGCGAGAATTTGGCAAAATATATAATTTTAAAGATATTTTAAGACATAATAATGAGCATGCTAGAATACTAGGAGAAACTTTAGAGGATTTGTTTATAATCAATGGGATTAATATAGAGAGTATGTTTGAAGACTCACAATTTATTTGTATTGAGAAAGTTATACTGCCTTATGTGAGAATGGTAAAAAATGAAGACTCAGACATAATTTTATTTTGTATTATTAGTGGAATATTTATACAATCACTTATTAATGAGTATAAGAAGGCAAGAAACTTATATTTTAATAATATTGAGGAGTCAAGTAGCTATAAATTAAGCACATTAGAGGAGCAGATGATTGAAGTTAAAAAAGAAAACATTAGCTTAAAAAATAAACTTGATTATTTTAATAAAGAAAAGTTAATGTATGAAAAGAGGCTGAAGTCTGAATTAAGCAAGCTAGATAATATACATAAATTAGAAATGAAGAAGAAGGAAGATCGAATTAGAATTCTTGAGAATAAATTAAATGAAGAAAAGATTTTAAAATTGGATTTAGAATATTTAAAAGAATATGAGTTTAATTCTGATACTATTCACAGAAATTCGGATTCTAACAAAAGATTAGAGAAATATACTATGAGCAAAAAAATTATTATAATTGGCGGAGATAAGGAATGGAGAAGGCGATTTAGAATAAAATATCCAGAAATAAGAATGTTAAATGGTTTCAACGAAAACTTTGATATAAGAATTTTAAATACAGCTGATTACATATTTTTTTATACCCAATATATGAATCATTCGACGTTTCATAGAGCTATGGATTTTATTAAGCTTAATAAATGTAAATTTGGATATATAGGAAAGACGAATATAGATCTTGTAGAGGGAGAAATTATCGAAAAAATAGTTACATGCGAAGGAAATGACGAATAATCTATATATTTAGAAATAATTGATTTTATATATAGAATTATTTTTATACTTTTTAGGGGACTAGTTGGGTATGTAATTAGAAAATTTGAATTACAAAAAAAGTATTGGGGAAAATAATTACAACCACACTAAAGGAGGATAAATATATGGAGAAAAACACTAAGGAGTGTCCAAATTG